>NZ_JAHEBC010000170.1 GCF_024642405.1 Algoriphagus sp.
GTACCGAAACTACTGGAAAGCTCTTTTCAAAAAGAACCACTGATATAAATTTTAACCTACTTTTTCAATTTGGTGGAAAAAAATACCTTCCAAGCACTAAAAATCAGTCAAAAGCTATAGTAGTTTTTAATATTCAGGTAATGTTAATTTCATAGAATCCGTCCAAAAACGCTGAAATATAGCTATTTGATAAAATGCTTTTCATTCATGGATGATCTTGAAACTATATATTTCGATCAAAACAAAAAGAGTGAAAACCAAATTCAAAACAATCGTCGTTTCCGATGTGCATTTGGGAACAAAAGGATCTAAAGCCAAAGAAATATCTAGGTTTTTAAAACAATATGAATGCGAAAATCTCATTCTAAATGGAGATATCATCGACGGTTGGCAATTGAAAAAAACCGGTTCCTGGAAAAGAAAACATACCCGTTTCTTTAACAGAATCATCAAAATGATTGAAAATTGCAATACCAACGTGTTTTACCTTCGTGGAAACCATGATGATTTTTTAGAGCAAATTTTACCTCTTAAAATAGGAAAACTCTCCATTCAGATGGATATGATCTATGAAAGTAATGAGAAGAAATACTTCATTACACATGGGGATGTTTTTGACAGCATTACCACGAATCTGAGATGGATCGCATATCTCGGAGATGTAGGCTATACTTTTTTACTTTGGCTCAATCGTGTCGTCAACTACTACCGATTCAAGCGGGGACTACCCTATTTTTCTCTTTCGAAGTATGTGAAAGGAAAAGTAAAGTCGGCAGTCTCATACATTGATGAATATGAAGTAGAGCTAGCCAAAATGGCCAAATCCAAAGGCTGTGACGGGATTATCTGTGGACATATTCACAAAGCAGAAATGAGAATTATTGATGGAATCGAATATTTAAATTCCGGAGACTGGGTAGAAACCATGTCAGCTTTGGCTGAGGATCATGAAGGGAATTGGCAATTGATTTACTACAATGAAATCAATTTCAAATCATTAGAAGACCATATTAATGTACCAATTTCAAAAGAGGATGTAACACCAATTTATGGCCCTTTCCGCGAAGTATCTTTTATCAAAAGGGAGGATGAAGATTTAGATAACACAGCTTTCAGGCATTAATATGAAGTTTCTTTTTATCGTTCAGGGAGAAGGAAGAGGTCATTTGACTCAAGCCATTGCCTTCTCAAAAATGTTGGAGTCTCAAGGCCATCAACTTTCCGCTGTCATTGTTGGAAAAAGCAAAAGGAGGATAATCCCGGATTTTTTTTGTCAGCAGATTTCTACAGAAATCTATCCTGTAGAAAGCCCGAATTTTGAAACTGACAAAGGAGAAAAAAGGATTTTAATAGGAAAAACCATTTCGAAAAACATTAAAAAATCACCCATTTTTTTTAAAAGTCTCCAGAAAATTAATGAAATAGTCAGATCCAAAAAACCTGATATCATTCTTAATTTTTATGATTTACTCGGGGGATTATACAATTTCTTGTACCGTCCCAATGCCCATTTCTGGGTAATTGGCCATCAATACCTGATTTATCATCCTTCTTTTGAATTTGCCCGATCAGTTGCTTTCCAAAAAGAACTTTTTCAGTTCAATACCTGGCTGACAGCACTTGGTGCAGAAAAAAAAATAGCATTGGCCTTTAAATCCCTCGCTCAAATTCATGACGATAAACTGATAGTGGCGCCCCCACTCTTAAGGGAAGAAGTCAAGCACCTCGAATCTCAGGGCGGTGATTTTATCTTGACTTACATGGTAAACCCTGGCTATGCTGAAGAAGTCATTTCTTTTGCCAAAAAATATCCTCACCTACGAATCAAGGCCTATTGGGATAAAAAGAATGCCCGGGAGACAGAAAATCCACTTCCCAATTTATCCTTTCATAAAATTCATGATAGTCGTTTTTTGAAGGATATGGCAGCATGTAAGGGGCTTGTTTGTACAGCCGGATTTGAATCGGTTTGCGAAGCAATGTATTTGGGAAAGCCAGTAATGGTGATTCCAGTCAAGGGTCAATATGAACAAGCATGCAATGCGCTAGATACGGTGGCAAGTGGAGCAGGAATCCGTTCAGAAAACTTTGATTTCTCTAAACTTGAGGAATTGATTGAATTGCGAACAACGTTAGAATATTCTTTGAAAGATTGGACAGGAAACTGGCCTAAAATTCTTCAACAGGTTATCCCTGAAAGTAAAATGACTGAATCAGATTTTATTTTAATCCAGTCATTTTCTTAAGTTTTAAGGCAATCTAACAGCCATTTAAAGCTCGCTGCTCGGGACTCATTTCATCTAAAACTTTAAATACTAATTCACCATCTTCTTCCAAAGGGATAAAAGGGAAATTCACCATTTTCACCTGTCTTCTTTCTGGAGCATTCATAGCCAAGAATCGATCCTGAAGTTCATTGTACATTTGATACATTCTTTCTCTATCCTCTTGGGATTTATAAGAATAATTTCTACCCTCTTGCCTCATCAGTTCATATTTCATAAAAATCTGATGGTATGCTGATACTTTATCTTTAGCAGGGGGCGGAGGCAATTGACTTCGCTCTTCTGCAGTCAAATTTTCTTTCAGTTTATAATATGCTTTACCATTTGAAGTCAATTTGATATATGGGTGAAAAGGATGGATTGGCCTATTGGCTGTTTGCTTGAGCTCCAAAGGAATTCTGAAATACATACTTCCCAATTCTGAAAACAATGCAAGTAATTTTTGCTGTTCCGATTCAGATCGCTCAACAAAATGTGGCTCGGCATTTCGCAACTTTTCATAGCGTGTGTTGAGCTCATTAAAATTTTGAGTTAAACTTTTTTCTTCCTCCTTTTTTACAGATGGAGGCCATTTTTCTGAATCTTCTAAATAAATGGTCATTCCACCTTCATAGGGCATTCCAAATCCTGAATCCTCGCCAAAAGAATTTTCAAATCCAGCCACTGTGAAAAGTGAAACTTGAAACGGCTGGGGGAATTTTTCTGAGCGAGCATTATTATGAACAAAGCTTTCAAAATAGTACACAAATTCTTCTGCCTTTCTTGTATCCAACGCATCGTTTGTAATTACTTTACCATCTATCCAAAGCGCAAACTTTTCTGAGTTTTTCCACTCTTCAAACTTATTATTTTCAGGAATCTTAAATGATGGTTTTGTAGGAGGATTTATTAAATCAGCTTTTAAATTGTCAGGAAGTTCATCATAAGATTTCTTTTCTTTCTGACCATCTTTATCCACTATCGTAAAGGTTACATTTTTATAATATTCATCTTTATTGATAGGACTTGTTTGATTACCAGATGGAAGGTGTTTTATCCTCCTAATATCTTTTGCTCTCAATTCTTGCTGAAAATCATGGATTACACCCATTTTCACATCAGGATTGGCAAGAATATTTACTAGTAAATCTGGCCCGGATATCTTTTCTAAGATTTCTGAAATTTGAGTTTTATCATAGTGATCTCCTTGGTAAATGAAGTTGCCATTGCTTGTAAGTGTAAAGGTCGTTTCAGCTTCATTTGAAATGGATCCTCTGTTTTGTTCTAAAGAATCAGCCTCTTGATCTGCAACTACCTTCTCACTAAACAAATAAACCATAGCTCCCAAAACGGGGATCATTATGAGCAATTTGATCCATTTCTGAAATGGATTGGATTGTTTGTTCATCATTTTCAATCGTTTTTTTGTGAGAGAAAAATTCAGATTACTAACCAAGGAAAAGCGGAATTCCTGACTTGCCAGGGCAAGCAACATCTTTTGGTAGGTATAAAGTGAGGTGGTTTTTAGCGCCTTTTGATCAGCAATAAACTCATGGTTGAGACGAATAGCCTGTTTTGCCATGTACAAACCCGGATGAAACCAAAATGGGATCAACAATAATTCAATAAATAAAATATCGTAGCTATGCCCTTCTTTGACATGGGTGTATTCATGTTCGATAATTGCATCCGCCAAATTCCCATTTTCAAAATCCTCCCTTGGCACAAAAACATATTTCAGAAAAGTATATGGAAGGGAAGCTTTCGTTAGCAATACCAGCGTCATTCCTTTGTAGGTTACCTTCAAATTCTGTTGCACCTGATCCATCAGGACTTTGATATTTTTGATAAAACGGATCAGTAAAACCAAAGTAATCAAACTATAAATTGACCATAAAACTTCATTCCAAGGAATTGATGGATCAGGAGCCTGATTGGATTCAATTATGAAATTTTCCGATGAATAACTCTGTTGAGGTAATATAATTTCGTTTGAAAGTCCTGTTTCTGTAATTTGAGAATAGGTAATTTCTTCTTTTTCAGCGGCAACCTCGATTGAATTGAATGGAATGAGAAATGAAAAAACCACAGCCAAAAGAAGATAAAACCGATTGAATTGATGCATTGCTTCCCGCTGAAGAAAAATCCTGTGGATCAACAGTAAAATAACTAAGCATAGCATGGATTTTAAGAGATATTCCATCATTTCTTCTTATTAAGTTTATCCTCAATTATTTCTTTTAATGCTTCCAATTCAGACTCTGAAAACTCCGCTTTCTTGGTAAAAAAAGAAGCAAATTGTGCGGGGGAATCATTGAAAAAGTTCTTAATCAGTCCCTTCATGTGTTTGGAGAAATAACTCTCTTTTGAGACTAAAGGAAAATATTCACGAAGTTTTCCTTTTGCTTCATAGCCCACATATTCTTTTTCCTGCATTCTTTTCAGAAGCGTGGAGATCGTCGTGGGAGCTGGCTTAGGTTCTGGGTATTCTTCCAATAAATCTTTCATAAAAGCTCTTTTTAGCTTCCATAAATGATTCATCAATTCTTCCTCAGTTCGAGATAATTTCATCAACTTCTATTTTTTTATTCTACAAATGTAGAATAAAAACTTAATTCTACAAGTGTAGACATAAAAATTTCTATTTTGATAAACATTATTTACTATATCTAACTTCACTTTACTTGAAATTCAAAAATAAATGAGAAGAATATTTTTAAAAATTATTAAAAAATAATAATCATTTTATCATTAAAAATTCTCTAAATTTATCTTTCTATTTTTTTAAAAAATAATTACCCTAATTACCTGATATACAGAGATTATTATTGATTATTTACTTCATTTCTAACACTTATTTTTATTACTATGAGAAATTTAAAAGTTGAATGTAGGCTTTCCAAATTTGACATAATTGTTGAAAATGAAAGTTCCCCTGATGAACCTTATTTATGGGCTTTCTACATTAGGGTTGATGGTCGCAACATAAACATTTTTAAGCCAGAAGAATCTTTCGTCACATTGCATAATGCGGCCGGAAGTCATGGCAATCTCGGCCCTGCAAGTGATGATGTAGAGCGCGAAGATGCTCCTTTGAATATTCCGACCAAAATAGGTCAATGGAAAACCGAAATTGATACCATGGGAACTATGATTCCCCAACTGGTCCCATATTGTATGGTCGCTATTTTAGTGATTGCGATAGAAGAAGATGCAGCCCCATCTACAGAAAAAATGGAAGAGGCTCGAAGAAAGCTAAAGTCCAACCTTCTTTCCCAACTGAATGCTGCCCTCGTACAAGTCATAAAAGATCAGAAAATTGACTTGAAAAATCTTGAGGCAACAATTTCTTATGAAAAACTACTGAATGGTTTAACTGGTATATTGGCTGGAGATATTATTGCTAATGCGATCGCAGGAATAGTGATTAACCCATTATTTTTCTTGGGAACAGATGCAGATGATTTTGTTGGATATAATATTGCTGGCCCATACATGATACCTGAGATTTTAAGCTCAGCTACTGATAAAATCGATTTCAACTTATATTTGGCTCAAACGGGTTCTAATTTTGATGGTAAGTATAAAGTCACTGGTTATATAAAAGTAACTGACCCTGTTCAATACACCAATGCAGCTATAGTTCAAGATGCAAGCTCAATTACCGTTATAGGACGAGCCGCAAATGTTGACAAATATTTTAAATCCTCCACTAATGATGCAGGAGTAAGTTGGTCAGGTTTCAGGAAAATAGGAGACGGGGAGTTTATTTCCTCTCCTGCAGCCGCGCTTTCGACTGATGGAAAAAAGCTTCATGTTATTGGACTTGGTAAAGACAAAAAATATTGGAGAGCCTTTTCCCCAGATGCAGGTAAAAATTGGAGCATTGCTTGGTCGCCAATACTTAATGGTCTTTTCACATCAGCACCTACTGTTTGTATGAGTGCTGATGGCAATTCAATTTATTTGATTGGTAAAGGAAACGATAACAAAGCTTGGTTTGGATATTCAAAAAATGGAGGATCAAGCTGGACCGGTTTTTCACCAATTGGGGCTGGAGTTTTTCTGTCTGGATTAGGTGCTTGTTGTACTCCTGATGGGAATCAAATTTTCGTTTTTGGACTTGGCAAGGATAGGAAAATATGGCAAGCTTCTACCAATAACGGAGGTGCGTCTTGGTATTTAGCATGGAAGCCACTTACTTCTGGTCAATTCTATTCTTCACCATCCGCAGTTTGTACTCCTGATGGAAAACGAATTGCTGTATTTGCCCGGGATAAAAGCGATCATTTCAATGCTTGTTATACTGCCAATCATGGACAAACATGGTCTCTATGGAAAAAATTTGACTATGGCTCTTTTATTTCTTCACCAAACGCATCCATAGCTCCAGATGGCAAAAAAATCTCTATAGTTGGAATTGGAAAGAATATGAACCTATACTTTCTGAAAAGTCCTAATTTCGGATTGAGCTGGTCAAGTAAGTGGAAAAGAATAAATACTTCGGATACTTTTTGTTAACCCTATTGGGATATAAACCTTTCCATATTAATCTCTTTCAAACAATTCGCGAGTTATACCGAATCTTAAGAATATTAATATTGAAAGTCAGACTAAATAATTAATTGTGTTTTTATTAAAAAAAATGCCTGTAACCTTTTTTCGCTACTAGTAAATAAGGGATTGTAAGCCATAATTAAAAAAGGACCCGAATCATTGCCAGATAATAAAGCTTACCTGATTTATTAAACTGAAATCCGAAAAAACAGTCTTTAATCCTAAGAAAATCATAATTTCGAAATTCGTTCATTTGAAGATGGCATGGTTGCTGAAAAAATACGTTTACAGGAAGATAAAGATAGAGTCAAACATTGGAAAAAATGGGGACCCTATCTAACTGAAAGGCAGTGGGGAACAGTAAGAGAAGATTATAGTCCCGATGGGTCCGCATGGGAAAATGTGACTCATGAAGATGCAAGAAGCAAGGCTTACAGATGGGGAGAAGAGGGAATCGGTGGTATATCTGACTCTAAACAAAAATTCTGTCTTGCTTGGGCTTTTTGGAATGGAAAAGATCCTTTTATAAAGGAACGATTATATGGAGTTACAGGGAACCAGGGTAATCACGGAGAAGATGTAAAAGAAATATACTATTACTTAGACTCCACTCCTACCCATAGCTATATGAAGATGCTTTATAAGTATCCTCAATCAGAGTTCCCATATCATGAGTTATTAGCAGTAAATCTTAAGCGAGGTAAAACTGATCCAGAATATGAACTGATTGACACAGGCGTATTCGATAAAGATGAGTACTTCGATATTTTTATTGAGTATGCAAAAAACGATGTTGAAGACATAGTAGCCACTGCTACAATTCATAATCGTGGACCTGAGAAAGCCTATTTATGTGTAATGCCAACCCTGTGGCTTAGAAAAACCTGGTTTACCGGACATGAACCATTCCTGCCAAAATTAACCAAGGTAAATGAAAATACCATCAGGGCTTTTAACCCTAAATCCGGAAATTATACCATTTCTTTCGATGGGGAACCTGAGCTTAAGTTTTGTGATAATGAAACCAATAGAGAGAAGGTCTATCATATTGCAAATGAGAAAAAGTTTCTAAAAGATGCCATCAATAATTATGTGGTCGATGGTAATAAAAAACATCTCAATCCGGAGAATTTTGGTACAAAAGCAGCAGCAATTTATCATATAGAAATTCCTGCAGGGGAAAGCCGAAAGGTCAAACTCAGAATGATGCATCAGCAGATTGAGGCACCTTTAGAAGTCTGTGATTCCATAATCGAGAAGGCAAAATCTGAAGCTGATGAGTTTTATGAAGAACTTCA
>NZ_JAHEBC010000494.1 GCF_024642405.1 Algoriphagus sp.
AAATTAGTAGAAGCCACAAGCGGAAATACAGGCATTGCTTTGGCAATGGTTGCCAAAACCCTTGGTTTGGATATGACTTTGATTATGCCCGATAACTCCACAAAAGAGCGGATCCTTTCTATGGAGGCTTATGGTGCTAAGGTGATCTTAACTCCTGCCGCCCAAACCATTGAATATTCCAGAACCTTGGCTGAAAAAATGCAGAAAGAGGAGGGTTATTTTATGCTCAATCAATTCTCAAATCCTGATAATTTTTTGGCACATTATAAGACTACGGGGCCAGAAATATGGAAGGATACCAAAGGGAAAATCACTCATTTCGTTTCTGCAATGGGTACTACAGGGACTATCATGGGAGTTTCAATGTACCTGAAAGAGCAAAACCCCAAAGTTCAGATTGTTGGAACTCAGCCAACTGATGGATCCAGTATTCCAGGAATCCGGAGATGGTCTCCAGAATTTCTTCCTGCTATTTTTGATGCCTCTCGTGTAGACCAAGTAATAGATGTGAGTCAGGAAGAAGCAACCAATATGACGAGAAGGATGGCAAAAGAAGAAGGGGTTTTGGCAGGGATGAGCAGTGGTGGCGCCTTACACGCCGCCATCAAACTTTCGAAAACCCTTGATGAAGGATTAATCGTCTGCATCACCTGCGATCGGGGAGATCGTTACTTAAGTTCAGATCTATTTGGTTAATTAGAAGAACTTCTTGGTCTTCTCTAGTCCTGTTTTGGCCACTGACAAGGCATCCTCAGCCCAGTATTTTTCGTTAAACAGTTCCAAAGAAAGAATCTTGGTTCCACCCATTTTAGTCAAAGAATCGGCAATTTCTTGATATGGGGCGATTCCATCACCCGGATAAACACGATCCTTGTCAGCAAGTTTTTCTCTATCAATACCCGAAGGAATGTCATTCACATGTATAACATCAAAGGCATCCCCACTCAAAAGTTTCAATCCATGATATCCTGACCCTCCTCGGTATAAATGATAGACATCTGGAAGGATTTTGGCATCTGGATCATTAGCAGCGACTGCTACAGAAAGACATTGACTTAGCGAATGAAATGGGCCGAAAGAACCCCAGAATTCTAACTGAGGCATAACACCGGTTTTTCTACCCAGTTCTAATAGTTGAGAAAATTTTTCTGCAGATTGCATTACATCAATAGGTGCCGTTGCACCTATTGCGGGAGCAGCCACACGAGTGCATCCAATTGCAGCAAGCATTCCCATTTCTTTTTCCATTTGGGCAAAACCTTGTTTGGACTTTTCTGAATCTTGAGCCATCCATGGAGCAAAACCGATAGCATTAAACGGGATTTGTTTCGAATCTTCCAGTAAAGTTTTCAGTGAGCTTAAACTTTTTCCAGAAGCCAAATATGCCTCAATCTCATTAACCCAGATCTCCATCCCATCGAATCCAGCTTTTGCAGATGTCTCGATCATTTCTGGAAGCGTTAATTTTTGACCGCGAATTGTACTTGTGTTTAAGCAGAAATAGATTTTAGATTCGGCCTTGGGTTGCGATTTGGCAAAAGTTTCCGTATTAGTCAAAACTAATGGGGCTAATGCGATTGATTTAATTAAATTTCTTCGTTTCATTTTAGGTTTCTTAGGGTTATCCTTTTTTCTCCACTTAAATTTTAATTTTGCCGTTTATGATATTCGATATAAAATAGAATCTAAACAGGTTTACTATCGTATTAATTCTATGCTAAAAATATACTTTTTTACGCCTTTTCTTTTGATTTTTATTTGGACTGCTCCATCACATGCTCAGTCGCAAACATTTCTTGCTTTGTATAAAGAGCAATTGCCTTATTTTCAGGAATTGATTACTGGAGGGCAATATGCAGAAGCTCCATTAAATTATGAAGGACATCCCTATTTTCAAACAAGGGTTTTTGAAGAGGGATATTTATCAATTAATGGGATTAAATACACTGAGGTTCAATTGCTATTTGATGAGAATGCGGATGTTTTAGTAACATTTCACCCAATCTATAAACAGAAAATATTAATTAAGCCCGAAAAAGTTGAGGAGTTTCAGCTGGAAGGCGGAAGTTTATTTCGAAGATTTCAGGGCAATGAATCATTTCCTAAACATGGAAATGGATTTTATGAAGTGCTGAGAGATGGAGAAATAAAAGTTTTATTAAAACACTATAAAGAAGCTGAACCTACAAAAGAGATAGGAAAATATACTTATAGATTTGTGGAAGA
>NZ_JAHEBC010000171.1 GCF_024642405.1 Algoriphagus sp.
TATGCTCTAAGTTTGCAAAGCGGAGAAAAAGTATGGAGTGTTTCCCCTCCACCTTGTGACTCAAAAACACGAGAAGTCTGTCAGCAATCAAATTCCTCCGCACCAACTGTCACTCCAGGAGTCGTATTCGAAGGAGATCTTAATGGATTTGTTCGCGCTTACAGCACCGAAAATGGAACCGTTCTCTGGGAATTTGATACAGTAAGAGAATATGAAACTGTAAATGGGCAAAAAGGCAGGGGTGGATCGATTGATGGACCTTCACCAGTAGTTGCAGATGGAATGCTTTACGTCAGTTCCGGCTACGGTATGTTTGGACAAATGCCAGGAAACATGTTACTGGCTTTCAAAGTGAAGAATTAGACCAGCTTTTTAAGCTACTTATGTTTCCAAAAGGAAACTAATTAAACTAAGGATTAGGTAAAAACCGATTAAACTACCTCTAAACTTCTTTTGGATTTTCTATAGATATAATTCGGGTAAATGGCTCGTTTTGCAAAACGGTTAATCTTATCGCTATTAATCATTTTTTGGTAGACCTGAGAGGTCACACCGAAGTATTCGTAAGTCGTCCCGTCCAGAAATGTAATTTCCAATACTAATCCTTTGTGATGATAATCTGCAATACCTGCATTGTTAATACTCTCGTTGTAATTTTCTAAGTTAACTTCTAATGTTTCAGGAGCAATGCTCACTAAAAAATGATAGCCATCAATAATCTTTCGGCTTTGGATTTCTGCTTCCAGTTTTAACGGATCACCCTCTTGAAATTTGTCAGGATGCCACTCTTTCACCAAATCCCGATACGTTTTCTTTAAAGTCTTTAAGTCTATTTCCTTTTCAACTTTAAAGAGTTTCTTGTATTCGTTGATTCTTTTCATCTGACATTTTATTTGCGGGCGCAAACGTACGTCTTTATTCTTCAGGAAGCACCATCCTGCTATTCTTTAAATTTATTCATCCCAGTTCCAACATAAAAACTAGGATGGGGCGGCTGATTATAGCCCACATTTTGCCAAGCGAGACTTAATCGGTATTGAGAATCTTGTAGAAGAGTTGGCATTTTAAAATCAGTCGGGATCGTGCTAGAGTAAATTCTAAGTTCAGTATTGTCTTCGCTTCTCAGGATCAACTCTTCGCGCCAGTCACCAAGGATATCTCCGGATAAAGCAGGCGTTGCTTTTGTACCATTGTTTGAGGTTGCCCCTTCTGCTTCGAAAATCACTCCTTTCCCATATTTCACAATATAATTTCTATCCAGAATTTCCCGGGAAAGATCCCCATCCCACCAGATAAGAAAGTTTTTCTCCTTTGGAGCTTCTCCAATTACATTTCCACTGAGATCATATAGGTTTGGATCCCCTGACCACCACATTTGTGCTCCAACTCGGGAAGAATCAATATTTCCAGCCACCCCGCGGCCTACATCAGTATCTTGAGCTGCCTCAAAAAGAACTTCTCCATTTCTGGCATTAAAAAGTACCACCCCAGGCCCTTTCGTACCTTCCTCAATTTCATGAATTCCAAAAACTTCCAAATCGGGAGTAGTAGGGTCAAGATCACTTACATGAAGCGCATCTCCATGCCTGAATCCAGTTGTGTATAAACCTTCTCCTGTTTCATCCACAACCATCGCTCCAAAGACAATTTCATCCTTCCCATCGAAATCAACATCTGCTACAGAAAGCCCATGATTTCCCATTCCAGAATAGGGATTCTTTCCATCTTTGGAATCAAAGACCCAGCGACTTTCCAGTTCGCCATTTTTAAAATCAAAAGCTGCCAACACAGTGCGTCCATAATACCCTCTCCCCATGACCAAACTAGGATGAATTCCATCTAGATAAGCTACGCAGGCGGTAAAACGATCCACTCGATTTCCGGTATTATCATTTCCGCCATTCCCTCCTATGCCTCCCCATTCACCGATATTTCCTCGACCTGGGATATAGTCCACTGTGTGTAGGGCTTTTCCAGTGCTTCCCTCGAAAACTGTCAGAAATTCAGGCCCTGATAGTATTTTACCAAAAGTTCTTGACTCTTCATCCAAATCCCTCCAATCCTTTGCCGGATCACCGATTACATTTCCCAAGGCATCAGTTGTTCCATCTGCTGTTTTGCACGCAAATTCTGCTTTGCCATCCCCATCCAAGTCAAATACCATAAACTGTGTATAATGCGCTCCCTCACGGATATTTTTACCCAGGTTTATTTCCCAAAGAAAAGTACCATCTAGTTTATATGCCTGAAAAATCGGGGGATCAGTAAGTCCCTTTTGAGAATTATCTCGACTTTGTCCAACTTGATGAACAACTATTTCAAATTGCCCATCTCCATCCAAATCCCCAATCGAAACGTCATTAGGAGCATAGCCTTCGGGTTTTTGAAGAGGAATAGAAAAATAGGGTTTTGCTTCTGAGGAGGCAGCAATTGAAAAACTGCCTTTTTCATCCGACTCCTCATTTCCTACAATTGATTTTATAAACCAAGTGTTCCTTTGGGAAGGATCAAAGGATTGATCCTGAAACCAAGAAACTTTAAGAATAGGTTCATTATTAACTTTGACCACCTCACCTTTCCCATTTTCACGATAGAGATTAAAAGCCAAGTTTTCCTGATCTTCTTGAAACAAACGCCAACTTACAAAAACCTCCTGATTGTCAGTTTTTGTAGCCACCACACCTCTATCAAGATTTTCCATTTGACGCTGGGCACTTAAAAGTATAGGGATCGAAAAAAAGCTCAGACAGAAAATAAAAGGTGCAATTTTCATAAGATCTAGTTTAAAGAGTTCAGTTTCATTTAAATCTCTCTAAACAAATCTATTAAAGAATGGCAAACAGGCTTTACCGTTAATCAGAAACCTTAATGATGGAGTAGCCTAAGTTAAAAACCGTTATACCATGCCCATCCAAAATCTCCCGGATCTATGTATACCTCGGAAACAACAATCTTCTCCAGAAATTTCATGCTTTTAAAACCTATTTGTCTTTCCAGCCTCAATCGAAGAGGAGCACCATGTGGAATGGATAGATTTTTCCCATTCATGCCATAAGCCAAAATGGTTTGCGGATGAAAAGCATCCAGCAGATCAATACAATCCAACCAACCATCGTAGGAATAAAAATTTACCCAGCGAGCTTTTGGAGAAATCCCTGCATGTTCGAGTAAGGTACCTAGCGGCAACCCGGTCCATTCTGCAATTGCTGTCCAGCCCTCTTCGCAGGTATGTCTCGTGATTTGAGTTCTTGCTGCGAAACTCTTGAGTTGACTCAGAGAATAATTTGTAGGTCTTGCCACAAGTCCCTCCACAGGTAGACTCCAATTCTCAAATCCAGTACGGAGATGTTTCTCATAATTTTCGCTGAAATATTCTTTAGATGAATCGGCAGGATTTATAGTGCCTGTTGCAGGCATGGAAGAGATATCACTGAAACTATACTCTTTAGCTAAAGATTGACCTGGAAGTAAAGCGCGATGTGCGGCATAGGTGAAATTATCCCCCATCCGAAGTATATTCCCATAATTCGGAGGCATGGGTTGTTTACAACCAGGAATTATTAAAGCCCCAATAGCTGCCATTCCTGTTGTAATTGCTGCGCGTCGAGTAATAATTTGCTTCTTTTTCATGTGCTTATAACTTGATATTAATTGGCCACATGGAATCTCGCATATATAATAATCATTCCAGTATTGACATTTTGAGTAATGCTTGATTTCATGGCTATTTTCCTAAAGTCATATATTTCATTTGGTCTTTGAAACCCGACAATATGATCATCATCAAATGGACAACCAGAAAGATTTCTAGAGATAATGAGGTGAAAAAATGGATTGTTCGGGCTGTTTGATATCCTCCGAAAATTTCCAAAAGAAAAGGAAATGCAGCCGTTAAGGCGGGAGACATGGTAAATCCGGTAATGATTGCCATGGGCAGAGAAATGAAAATAATAGCCATGTACGAAAGTTTTTGCATGAGTCCATATTGAGGACCACCTGTAGGAGGAGAAATTTTCATTCGAAAGTGATCTTTTACATCATTCCAAAATCTAGACGGAGTTAATTCTTTAAGTCTTGGCCAAATATGTTTGCTAAAGTGACCACTAAATATTCCTAAGATCAAATAGATTAAACCTGTTACAACAAGGAACCATGCAGCCAAAAAATGAAGGCTTCTACCCCATCCATTTTCATTAAACATTTCTTCTTCCCCATTTCTACCTGCGCTTACCGGGGAATCTTGACTTTCAAAAAACGGAATCTGCTCCTCCCAGTCTGATCTTTGGTGATTTCTACTGATAGGAAGCTCCATAAAGGCAGGAGTCAATTCATTCCCCACTTCTCCCCAATACAATCTGGGATGAACCATTAAAATTTCTATTCCCGTAAATACCAAAATCAAAAAACTTAAAGTAATAATCCAATGGGAGGTTTTTACCCATGGTTTGTGTTTTGCCTTTATTGAATTTTGCTCACCAGAAGTATTCATAAAATACAGCAATAGTTTTTGTGTGGAACCCCTTGTATTTAAATGTACTATTTTATTCTAAAAACTCATGATTGCACTATTCCTTGAATAATCTTGGGCCTACAATTTAGAAATTCTCATCTGTCCAACGACTTGATTTCATTTTCAGAAAATTCAAGATCGATTTTTTAGACTAAATTGAATCCTATTGATTCGAGAAATTGAATTAAAACCCCTTATCCCCAAAGCTACCATGAATCTTAAGCTTCAACCTCTCCTACTTTTACTTCTGGTTTTTTCCTGCTCGGCTCCTACGGAAATTAAACCACAGTTTGAACATGACATTATAGATGGCCCCACTCCATGGACCAGTGAAAGCTTTGAACTCGAAGAAGAGGATTTCACTTTTGCAATAATCTCAGACCTGACGGGTGGTGAGCGACCCAATATCTATGGAACTGCAGTGGGTCAGTTA
Source organism: Algoriphagus sp. (assembly GCF_024642405.1). Lineage (GTDB taxonomy): Bacteria > Bacteroidota > Bacteroidia > Cytophagales > Cyclobacteriaceae > Algoriphagus. The sequence goes on from NZ_JAHEBC010000171.1 coordinate 4,944, forward strand.
AATCGCTTAGATCCAACTTTCGTGCTGAGTGTAGGTGATCTGATCGAAGGTGGTACGGAAGATACGCTTCAGCTGAAAAAGGAATGGGACTCTTTTGACGGCAGAACTTCCAATTTGAATATGCCATTTTTCCACCTTGGAGGAAATCATGACTTAACCAATCCTGTGATGCGTAGATTTTGGGAAAACCGATTCGGGAAAAGGTACTATCATTTTGTCTATCAAAATGTCTTGTTTTTGATGTTGGACTCAGAAGATTATGAGGAGCAGCGCATGTTGGAAATCTATCAGGCTAGGGCAAAAGCATTGCAAATTATAGATGGAGAAATCGAGGGTATCTATGAAGAATCCGATTATTTCAAAATGGAAGAACGTAATATAGGCGGAATGAGTGATGGACAAGTTGAGTATTTTAAAGCAGTTCTTGAAAAGTATCCCAATGTAAAATGGACTTTTCTTTTGATGCACAAACCACTTTGGAAGCATGAGGATGGGAAAGGCCTGGAAAGATTGGAAGCACTATTGGTCAACAGACCCTACACAGTATTTAATGGACATGTTCACTCCTATTCTCATCGCAAAAGACAAGATCGTGATTACATCATGCTCGGAACGACAGGAGGTTCTCAAAACCCCAGGGACTCCATGGCTTTTGACGAGGTTACTTTGGTTAGAATGGATAAAGAACCTGTGATCACTACCTTAAAAATGGAAGGAATTTTAGACGAAACCGGGAAAGTTGCGGTTGTTTATGATAGTTTGAATCAGGCTAGAAAAAACTTCTAGGCAAAAATCATTATGGACAGACAATTCATAAAAAAGATCTAATTGCCATGAAATCAGTCACTGTTGTGGGTTCCGGTATTATTGGTTTGACTTCAGCTATTATTCTTCAGGAGTCGGGTTTTGAAGTTAAAATAGTTGCCAAAGAAAAATTTGAAAAAACGCTTTCCAATAAAGTAGGCGCGATTTGGTTTCCTTATGAAATTCAACCTATTGAGAAAACTAATTTTTGGGCCAGCTTGGCTTACAAGCGATATTTAGCAGAGGCAAATCCCGAAATCGGTATAACCTTTTTACCGTTTTTGAATGCCTATACTGATAAAAGTAATAATGATTGGATTAAACAATTACCTCTCGGAAAAGTCCGGGAAGCTAGAAAAAACGAATTACCTCAAGGTATAGAAATGGCATTTATTGGAGAAGTTCCATTAGCCGAACCTCGATTGTATTTACCTTATTTGTTCGAAAAATTTTTAGCGAATGGAGGTCTTTTTGAAAATCGGGAAATAGGCTCTTTAGAAGAAGTTTCTGGATTGGGTGATTGGGTGATTAATTGCACAGGATTGGGAGCCAAAGCACTTTGTGAGGATAATGATTTACATCCTATGCGAGGTCAAATCTTGCGCTGCGAAAAAATGGAATTACCTTCTTTTGCTGATCCAACAAAAAAAGGAGCTCTTTTATATGTGATTAATAGATCTGAGGATACAATAATCGGAGGAACAGATTACGAGGACGATTGGAATGAAAATACAGAGCCGGCTGATACAGATAAAATCCTGGAAAGATTCAATGCAAGTGGGATCCAGCAAAACCCACAAATCAAGGAAGTATTGGTAGGATTAAGACCAAAAAGAAGTTCTGTTCGCTTTGAGTTTGACCCAAAATACCCAACCATTTTTCATAATTATGGACATGGAGGTGCCGGATATACTGTGGCTTGGGGCTGTGCAATGGAAGTTGCCGAAATTTTAAGTAAGACTTAATACTTTGAATCTAAGTTTCAGAAAAGAAAAATAACCTAAGCCATTTTTTGAATGAAAATTAGAAAACCATTAAATTATTGTACCATTAAAATTTCAAATACTTAAAAAACCCCCTCAAATATTCTTAAATTGATGAATAACTGTTTTTGCTATGAGCCATAAAAGACGTGTTTTCATAAGTTTTGTAAATCCAGAATTACTTGATTCTAAACGAATAGAGCTACAGCAAAAAGTAATTGAAAAAATTGAAAGTCTTGGCTTACAACCTGAGATGTTTTTTCACAAAGGAACAGCAGCTTCAATGGCATGGTCGCTGCGAAATGTAATTGATATTATGAATAGTTGCATAGGTGCAGTTGTGATTGCTTTGCCTAGATGGAATTTCAAAAATGAAGATGGAGTCAATTATATTTTAGCAAGTGAATATGCTCAAATTGAAGGGGCAATTGCAACAACTCTAAAATTACCGCTCCTAATTTTAGCTGAAAGAGGAATTGTTGATAGAGGTTTAACTTGGACCGGTGCAGGACATCCGATAATATATATCCCATCAGGTGCAGATCCAAATTGGCTTGAACAAGATGCATTTAACCAGAGGTTTGGGTTTTGGGCTGACCAACTCAACGAACGGTCTGACTTGTTTCTTGGATATAGTAGCAAAGCTCGAAATACGGCTCTAGCAATTCATTTATTTTTAACTCAAAAGCTTGGTTTAACCGTCAGAAATTGGGAAATGGACTTTGCCGCAGCGGGGATAATTATCGATGAAATTGAAACAGCAAGTAAACTTTGTAGCGGGGGAATCTTCTTATTTACTAAAGACGACAACACAATTGAAGGAAGTGAAATAAAAGCTGCACCAAGAGATAATGTAGTTTTCGAAGCAGGTTATTTTACTGCATCAAAAGGTAGAAAACGTGTATTAATCATAAAAGAGGAAGGAGCTAAAATGCCTGCTGACCTCGGAGGAAACATTTATTTAAATCTTATTGACAGAAATGATATTAGCCCAATTGAAACCGCAATTAGTGACTTTGTCAAAAAGAGACTTTGAGAAAAAGAATACACTCCTATTTACAATAAATTGTTGAATACGTTTTTTCAACAAAACTTGGCTACATATCACTTTATGAGAACTCTTCCTATTTTATCCTTCATTACACTTTTTCTGATTTCCTGTTCATCACCCGAAGAATTCGATGTTTTAATTAAAAATGGCCAAATCGCAGATGGTTCCGGTAATGCCTCTTACGTTGGAGACATAGGAATAAATGCAGATACTATTGCAGCAACTGGAACTCTGGAGGGGGCAACTGGAGAAATAGAAATCGATGCCTCTGGCTTGGTTGTGGCACCCGGCTTT
>NZ_JAHEBC010000495.1 GCF_024642405.1 Algoriphagus sp.
GCCATAGAGATCCTGAATTACGGCAACCATAATCGTATTCGTAGGGGTTCCGATTAATGTAGCCACTCCTCCAATAGATGCACTGTAGGCAATGCCTAGCATAATATTTTTCCCAAGCCTATCTGCAATTGAAGTATTGGATGCTCCCAATTGAGCTTTAAACTGACCCACCACTGCTAATCCAATAGGTAACATCATCAGAGAAGTGGCAGAATTAGAAATCCACATGGATAAAATGCCCGTTGCCAGAATAAAGCCTAAAACGATCCGCCTTAGATCTGTCCCAAGTAAATTGATTATGTTAAGTGCTATTCGCCTATGCAGGCCCCATTTTTCTATTCCTGTTGCAAGTAGAAATCCACCCATGTAAAGCATCACTGTGGGATGCATATAGTTGGCGGAAACTTTTGAGATTGGAAGTATCCCTAGCAATGGCATGAAAATAAGAGGTAAAAAAGCAGTAGCAGCAATGGGTAATGCCTCTGAAATCCACCAAATAGCCATCCATGCAGCGAGTCCTAACATCGATTGGGCAGATGGATTTAGGTCAGTAAAAACGACAAGAAAATTTATTAAAACGAAGGCTATAGGCCCCAGATACAGCCCTAGTGATTTGATATTGATTTTCATGAAGCTTCAAAGCTAAAAATTTTCAACACATATCCTTTAACCGGAAATAAATTGAAGCTCTAAAACTCAAAAATTTATTTTAGGCGATACCCATTCTCTTTTTTATTTCTGTTTCAATAGAGGATGATAATTTCCGAATCGTATCCTGCTCAAAAAAGTCTTGAATACTGATCTCCAGATTGAGTCTTTTACTTAATAGAGAAACGATTCGTATTGCTGAAAGGGAGTTTCCACCCAAAGGAATAAAGGAATCTGTCACATCTATACCATCCATTTTCAGGACAGTGCACCAGGTACTATGGACTAGCTCTTCAATTTTATTTTTGGGTTTGACAATAGCTTTGTTTTTTGTGGGAGCGCTTTTGGTTTGACTTCTTAAAAGCGCCTGCTTATCAACTTTTCCATTGGTTGTGAGAGGAAATGAGTCAACTTGAATATAAGTAGATGGGATCATGTTTGATGGAAGGTAGTTCCTCAAATACTCCACTAATTCAATTTTATCTACTTGAGAAGAAGCTTTGAAATAAGCCCGGATTTCTTTTGAATTAATCCCCTGATCTTCCATCCCAATTTCACGCATGAGTTTTTTTATTTCCTCAGTACTTAGCTCATCATTCAGCTCATCAATGGTTTCTTCCCGCTTTTTATGTCCAACCCGTACATCCCAGCTATAAGGAAATGCATAATTGTGATATCCTTTTTTTCGTTTGTGAACAAAAATCCCAAGATCATTAATGATACAATTCGTACTTCGACCAGTATCCTTAGGTCTTCTCCATCCAATTTTATTTTCCAGATAAGAATACATTTCAGATAGATTCACATCGCTGAATCGATAAAAATCAACAAAGGAAACTTTGTTAAAAACATCATCCGTTTCAAACATAGAGACATCTAAATATTCACTGACTGCATCTTTGCTTCTGTGATAGGATTTCCGAGTTTCTAAAATGATATTATCTATATCTGCCGGATTAAAATGATCTTTTAGGAAAAGCTCTTCTGTAAGTCTAGTTTCAAAAAATTGGCCTCTAGACAATCCGGTAACAATAACTGGGATGTTTTTATCTAGAGCTAGCTTCGTACTAAGTGTATAAACCGTTTTAAAACAACCATTACAAACATTTTGATGCCTTTCTAAACTATCTCTAAATATGGCATTCATTGCATCCGTTCTGCCATAAATATGATCTACGCCTAGTTTTGTGACCGTATTGTTTATATTTTCTTTTGCATTATCGGAAATAAACCCATTGTCCAAAGTCCAAGCTAGAACGTTTAGCCCTAGCTCAACAAGCTTTGCGAGCGCATAGCTACTGTCTTTCCCACCACTCAAAAGCATCAGGCAATCGTATTCCTTTTCTTTATTTTCACCCAAACCCAAAATCTCAGATTTCAGGTTATCAATGGATTTAAAGTAAGAGGAAACATTCTTCTGGTATTCTTCAAAAGATTCGCACAAGTTGCAGATTCCTTCTTCATTAAAGGAAGCATCCGGGTAATTTGATGGAATTCCGCAGTTCTTACAGTAAAAATCAGGTGCTTCAAATAAATCTTCATTTGAGTCAGCTACAACAATATGGGCTTCTTCGAT
>NZ_JAHEBC010000496.1 GCF_024642405.1 Algoriphagus sp.
TTCTATTGCTATATAGTGGATCCGACTGGGAAATCTCGATCCAAATTGACTTAGGAGATTTCTTTCTCTACTCGAAATGACTAAGCTATTTGGTAAAGAAAACTAGTCTGGTTCAAGGATATCTTTATAAGGTCATTTCGAAAAAGGAAATGAATTGGAATTATTTAGATGACAGTTGGACTGACTGAGAAATCTCTCTATCTATTCAATATTTGTAATCATTAAGAAACCTTTTAAAAAATTTGCTCCTCAAAAAAGAAAAACCAACCTATCATTTATCATCAAATCCTTCTCCTTTTTTTATATATTCATTCCAAAACCAAAAACTCCTCCATGCTCCAATTAATTAAGAATCACTTTTCTGAAAGTAAAGAATCAAAAGCCAATTCTAAGACCCGGGGATTTATACCAGTACCAGGAACTCCCGTAGAAATGCCTTTCACTTTTATCCAAGGTGCAAAACCAGGAAAAGTAATATTGATTACCTCTGGAGTACATGGGGGTGAATATCCCTGCATAGAGACAGCTATTCAATTGGCAAATGAAATTGATCCTGCTGAAGTTTCAGGCTCCGTTTTGATTATTCATCCAGTTAATCCTGCTGCTTTCCTGGCTCGAATGCAATATTATGGTCCTTTTGATGGGAAGAATTTAAATAGGGTTTTCCCTGGTAAAGCCACTGGAACCGTCAGCGAACGAATTGCTTATGAAGTCCATCAATTTCAACAAGCAGCCGATTTCTATTTGGATCTTCATGGAGGAGATATTCATGAGGGATTGGTTCCTTTTGTGATCTATTCTAAGTTGGGAAGTACCGAAAAAGCTGAGCAATCACGAATTGCCTCTGCCCTATTAGGGTTTCCATATGTGGTTGGTTCGATTTCGGAGAATGGCTCCATCGGTGCAGCAGCCCAGTCGGGAACGCCGGGTTTTTTAGCTGAATTAGGTCAATGCGGGCGATGGAGTCCTAAGGAAGTAGATCAATACAAAGCCGGAGTGTTAAATGTACTTCGATCTTTAGAGGTAGTTCCGGGTAAAACCCAGGAATACGAGGTAGAGTTTCTGGATAAAATGTTAGTTACAACTTCCACGGAAGACGGATGTTGGTACCCGTCAGTTCAGCTTGAGGAAAAAGTAAAAAAAGGTCAAAAAATTGGTGAAATCAGGGATTATTTCGGTAAGGTAAAAACAGAATACCATTCCGATTCTGATGGCGTGATACTCTATTTGGTCACGTCTCTTGCAATCACGATAAATGATCCACTTGCAGCGATTGGAGTTTCTACTACTTAGAAGCTTGTTACCTTTCTTAGTAGATAATTATAACTAATACCGAATTGCATAAAGCAACCATGCTGTCTTTTCTCTTCTAATCTAAATTCTTTTCCCTATTTACAAATTCAGAAGAGTTTAAGTCAATTTTTCTTCAAGGTTTTCAGATTAGAGATCATTCTCCTTGATATAAGGTAACAATTCATTTAGTGGAAGTATTTGATTGTTCATCTGATTTAAAATGAGTTTTATGTATTTTTTTAAAACTAATCAATCCTATAATATGTATTTTAAATAATAAATTATACATTTCATACCCCTAAAAAAGTATTAAGTGATTTGATAGGGTTGACTTAATTTTAGAATTTTTTTAATGAATCCTAACATCAAAATCTAATGTCTAAAACAATAGAACTAAACAAAATAATATTGGGGATCTTTTCCCTATCGTTTTTGATGCTTACAGCTTGTGAATTAGAGCCAAATGATAGAATTGATCCTGCAGCCCAAAAGTTTCTATCTAATGGGATAAATGAAAATCAGAACTTGCAGGATTTTTCAAAACTTGAAGAACTATTAAATAAAACTAATTCAAAACTACAATCAGGATCAGAAACAGCTCGAAGGAAAGGACTTGGTTCTCGAACAGATCTTCATTATCAGGAAATAGTAAGACAATTGTTGCAAGTCGTTAATCCTTCTCCATGTGGACCGACAGCATACACAAATTGGTTAGATGAGGAAAATTCAGACTGGAGTAATATTTCTATAAATTTCGCAAACCTAACCTTAATGTATGAATTGCCAACTTATGATGCACTTCTTTTCGAAAACAGTAATGAGGATCAGTACTTCGGAAAAGATGGAGAATATACCCAATCTGTTAACAAGACTTTTAAAGACTTGAAACGATTTTGGGATATTGATTCTAATGAGATT
>NZ_JAHEBC010000497.1 GCF_024642405.1 Algoriphagus sp.
GAATCACTTATTTCTTCAACAGAAAAGGATTCTATTTTCTCCTTTCCGTTGGAAAAAATGGAGATTAATAATTCGGAAAAACAATTGGTTTTTCATGGAAGAATCCCAAAATCCATCCATTTTTGGAAAAATGGTGATTGGGTAAAAAAATCTGCCGACTCAATAATTCCTTTAGGTGAAACACCAATCCAAATTCTTTTCTAGACCTTTCTTGGGATTGATTTTTTATGCAGTTAAATTGATTCTTTTCCTAATAAAATTGCTCCATGAAAGATATTGTACTAAGTCGAATTGAGGATAGAGTTGGCTATATCAAACTCAATAGACCTGAGAAGCGAAATGCCATGAGTCCAATAATGATTTCTGGAATTCATCAAGCCTTTGTAGAAATGAGTCAAAAAGAGGAGGTGAAGGTAATCGTTTTAGAAGCGGAAGGAAAAGCATTTTGTGCGGGTGCGGATTTAGCATATTTACAGGAGATGGAAGGGTTTTCCTACGCAAAAAATCTAGAGGATAGTAATCATTTGAAAGAACTTTTTACCCTAATCTATAATTTGCCCAAAGTTGTGATTGCTAAAATTCAAGGCCATGCTTTAGCGGGGGGCTGTGGGTTAGTAACAGTTTGTGATTTTGCTTTTTCAGTCCCCAATGCACTTTTTGGTTATACAGAAGTTAGAATCGGTTTTGTTCCTGCGATGGTTTCCGTATTCCTTGTCGAACAAATTGGGATGGCAAAGACTCAGGAATTATTACTTTCTGGCGAATTGATTTCTGCTGCCAAAGCTGCCGAGCTAGGATTAATTACCGAAGTTTGTCATGATGAATTCTTGGATAAAAGTGTTAGGGATTTCACAAAAAAATTAATCTCCCAAAACTCAGGTTTCTCGATGGCTGCAACAAAATCACTTTTGAGATCCATCAACAGGGATAAAAGAGAAAAAGCATTGTTAAATGCCTGTGAAGTAAATGCCAAGGCCCGTTCTCACGGAGATTTTGTCAAAGGTATCTCTTCCTTTTTGAAAAAGACTAATCCTGATTGGTAATTGGAAAACCACATTAAAGAAATACTTCAAACCGTCTTTGGGTTCGATGATTTTAGACCGGTCCAGGAAGAAATAATCAAATCTGTGCTATCAGGGAATGATTCTCTAGCCCTGTTGCCAACTGGGGGAGGTAAGTCTTTATGTTATCAGATTCCAGGTTTGGCTAAGGAAGGAATCTGCTTGGTCATTAGCCCATTGATAGCTTTAATGAAAGATCAAGTAGATGCTCTTAAAAGTAAAGGAGTTAAAGCCGCTTCTATTTTTTCTGGGATGAGTTACCGAGAGATTGATACTACCTTGGATAATTGCATTTATGGAGATTTTAAATTTTTATATGTCTCTCCTGAGCGGCTGAAGGTTGACTTATTCATTGAGCGATTTAAACAAATGCCCGTAAATCTCATTGCGGTAGATGAAGCGCATTGTATTTCCCAATGGGGATATGATTTTAGACCTCAATACTTAGAAATCGGTGAGATCAGAAAATATCATCCCAAAGTTCCAATTCTTGCACTAACAGCCTCTGCTACACCAAAGGTCTGCAAGGATATCATTGATAAACTCTTGATGAAAAATGGTCAGGAGTTTCGTAAAAGTTTTGCCAGAGAAAACTTAAGCTTCAGTGTTCGTTTGGTTGAAAATAAGTTTGAAAAGGGAGTTGAAGTATTATCCAGAATTCCGGGTTCAGCGATTTGGTATGTCAGAAATAGGCAAGGAACTCACCAAATAGCAAGATCACTTGAAAAGTTGGGAATTTCTGCTTCCCCATATCATGCAGGCTTATCGATGGCAGATAGAAATGCTGTTCAAACTGCTTGGATGAAAAACCAAGTGAGGGTAATTGTCAGTACCAATGCATTTGGAATGGGAATCGATAAACCTGATGTAAGGGTTGTCCTTCATAGCGACTTGCCGGAAAACCTGGAGAATTACTACCAAGAAGCCGGTAGAGCCGGACGAGATGGTAAAAAATCCTATGCTGTTTTGATGAGTAATGAACAGGATTTTGAACTAGTAATGAATCGGGCTGCTCTGGTATATCCTCCCCTTGACTTTATCCGGAGAGTCTATCAATGCTTGGCTAATTACTACAAGCTGGCTGTTGGAAGTGCTATGTTTAGTAGTTTTGATTTTGTGTATCATGAATTTGCAAATAACTATGAATTA
>NZ_JAHEBC010000172.1 GCF_024642405.1 Algoriphagus sp.
TTACCGTTTCCCAAGTCATGCAATTTTAATTCTTGGATCGCGTCGAGGTCTGAAAAATTCCAAACATTCCCTTCACGAGAAATGATTGCGGGAATTTCGATTTGATTCTTGTTTTTTCTGGAGTGCAGGTTGATTACTTGATGGTAAGCTTCGGATCGGGTAAATCCTTCCAAGGTGTATTCCCAATCGAAGCATCCGTCAAATATTGTTTCATTGGTTAGAGCAAATTCATAAGCCGTAACTATCTTTTCCATGGGATAAGATTCACCATCAATAACAGTTTGCTCGGTGTATTCTTTCTTCTCAAGTTCTTTTCCAAATAGGTTTAATGTTGGCAAATCATTGTGCTCAATGATTAATTCAGTAGGTTTTGTGGTTAAGTCTGAGCTAAAAATGTAGCCAGTTCTATAGTCAAGTCTAATTTCAATCCAGTTTCCTTCCACCTCCAATTCATGTGATATTTGCTTTTTCGACTTCTCGTCAAGGACTTTTTCGAAATAAACGACTTTGCCTATATCAATTCTTCCAACAATTTGTGCATCAAGGTCTGGTGCAGAATAAATTGTTGCCCCGAGCAGGTTAATCACTTGTTAGCTTTCTTTGCTTTGCGCAAAAAGGCATGATGAAATTAGGAAAAGGGTTAAGGTTAGGATTTTCATTCTTTGATCTGGGTTATTGGAGTAGCAATATCTCCTGCATAAAACACCACAATCTCAGCAGTTTCTGTCCCTTCATTCACGCCGTAATGAAATGTATTCACGAGTTCGATGATAGTATCACCAGCTTTTAATTCAAGTCTGTTTCCAAATTCATCAATCACCGTTAACTCCCCTTTTAGTAAAAGTCCTGCATTAATCACGAGGTGCTCATGCATTTCAAGTTTTGCTTTTGGAGGAATACTAGCCTTTAGGATGGTGACTTTTGGCTGGCCTTTGGGATAGTTAGGTAAGGTATCACCATTCCAGCTTTGGGTGCTTTCAGCTAGTTTTTCCATCAGTATCTCTGTATTAGTTTCCTCCTTATTATTACAGGAAAACAGAACTAAAAAAGAGAAAAGAACAAATCGGGTTTTGTGATCCATAAAGCTAAAACTAGGAATTTCTTTTAAAATAAGAATAAATTCTTCAACGCTTAAGAAGAGTTAACAATAATAAAAAAGGGACTATAAATAAGTCCCTTTTCAAGTAGAATTATGCCGGTAGGCTTGCTAGTCCATTTCCATCAGGTTTATTCTTTACTTGGCTTTTATCATTCAAAATCATCGTTTCACCATTTTCAGCCGAATATTTTGGCCAAGATGGAAGTTTACCTCCATTTGGACTACCGGTTCTCATAAATGCCAGCAAAGAAGCTGACATTGCATTTGAAAGCTTTCTTGGCCTATCACCGCCTCCTGTGTGTGTGTACATTCGATCCGTATTATCATACCAAAAACAGATATCAATGCAATGAAACGCTTTCATTCTTCCATTATAAAGGTTGGGTTCCCACCCAAACCAAGCCACATATACAGGAGCTTTTTGTTTCGATTTTGCATTTGCAGTGTTAATCGCACCTTGTCTGTTTGATACTACCATCGCCCAAATATCTGCTGGAGAAGCTTCAGGAAAATCTTGTCTATAGGCATTAACAATTTTTTCAGAATCTGCTCCGAATCGGGGTTGGATTTTTTCGACGACACCAGCCCAGTCAATCTTTTCCAGTTCGGGAGATGTACGGGTAGGATTCCATTCATGAAATGTAGTACATAGTAACATAGGGATGTCGGAAGCCAGTCCATTTGGATCAGAAAAGAATTGTCCTTTCGGAAGATTAACTCCATCTGCGACAGGGCTAAAACCTCCTCTAAAACCAATGTTGGGGTTATCCTGTCTCATTTTTTCCAAAGCCTTATTAGCTATGTCTATGTATTCCCTCCAACTTAATTCCTGAAGCTTATCGATTTGGTCTTGGGATAAACCCGCCTCATTTAATACATATTCTCCTAATTTTCTGGAATATTCCTGGGGTGTGGCCATGATCATAGATCCACTTAGGGGAATAGCTTTGTGTACAAGCCCTTTGGATGCAGGCATGGAAATGGTTGCAGTTACTTTTGCGCCACCACCTGATTGGCCCATAATAGAAACATTGCCAGGGTCGCCACCAAAATTAGAAATATTATCTCTTACCCATTCCAAAGATGCGATGATATCTAGTTGTCCCACATTTCCAGAGTGAACATATTTAGAGCCGCCTACCCCCGATAGATCTGTAAACCCTATTGGACCCAAACGATGATTAATTGATACAAAAACTATATCACCATTTTTACTGATGTTTTCACCATGATATCCATCTTGTTCGATTCCATTGCCATTGGTAAATCCGCCACCATGAAGCCAAACCATCACAGGCCTTTTTTTGCTGTCTAATGCCGGAGTCCAAACATTGAGCTTCAGACAATCTTCACTGACATCATCATAATTCCAGTGATCTGCGAAAGAAGAATGTGGATTTGCATATCGATTATCCATGATTTGAGGAGCTGTATTTCCCCACCAAATGGTAGGTTTAATATCTGTCCACTTCTCAGGTTTTAGTGGAGGCATAAATCGATTTTTACCAGATGTATCTGCGCCATAGGGAACTCCAAGGAAAGTATAAACATCGTTTAGGATATAACCTCGGATCTTTCCTGAATCTGTATTTGCAATCGCAATATCATCCCCTATTTGGAGGAATTGACCGCCACTTGGTGGATTAGAATTATTTTGGGCTAGGGTGGAAAATGGAACAGCAGAAGCTAATCCTAGACCAGCAGTTCCTACACCAACTTTTTTAAAAAATTCGCGTCTTTGATTTTTCATGATTTCGGGTCTCTTGTTAAAGGGTTGATTGACAGGAAAATATAAGGATTGATTATTTGAGTTAGTTAATCCAAGAACAAATTCCACTCATTTTTTATTTCAAAGGAATTTGTTGTTTCAAAATGAATAAATAGACCATAAAATCAAAAAAAAACCGACCACTTTTTAGTAGTCGGTTTTTAGTTTATTTGCCCTCAGGGTATTAAATCTTATTTCATAACTCACTAAGAAATCATTGTCCAACCATGAAAATAGCATTACTCAGCACGAGTTTTCCAGACTCCCAAAAGCCTCTGAAAATAGGATCATCTACGAAATAAACGATTTGACCTCTTCCTGCTCGTTCTGTGCCAATTGCCATGGATTCACCCATCTTAGATTTGATCTTATAGCCAATATAGCCTGTTCTATAAGCATCATTATTAGCAATGATTCCAGCGTTTACTCCTCTTGTCAGGTAAGAGTATCGGCTAGAATTGTTTTTCAAAGTGTAATATTTTCCACCGGTACCATATCCCAATGGATGAGTTTCATCCATGGTAATTTCATAAATTGCACCTGCGGCGCCACCTGAGATTGCAACCCGCTCACCTTCCTGATAAGGAGCTAATCTTTCTTCTTTTGCCAATGCTTCTGATTCTTTTTCTGCTGCTTTCTTTTCCTCATCCGTATCGAAGGTTTTCAATTCGAAACCTTCCTTATTTGCAAAAGCATTCAAAGCACCGTCTATTGCGATCATTTTTCCTCCTGCTCTCACCCATTCCATTACTTGATCCATTGCAGGCTTAGATAATCCTCCTCCCCGAGTGGAAGGCATGATCAAAACATCGTATTTGCTTAGATCATAACGACCCATATTTTCTAGCTCTAGGTTCACTAATGGATAATTCAACTCTTTCTCAAAGAAGTGCCAGATTGCTCCATAATTCAACGAGTTAGTTCCGGACCCTCCAATCAAAGCAACTTTTGGAGCTTTAATGATTCTGATATTAGGTGAGCCAAAATCTTTCCCTTTGTCCACATAGCCACTCATTGTGGTTGCAAGTGTGATTCCATATTTGTTCGCAATTTCAACTACTTTTTGATCAAAGTTTTCCACATATTCATTTCCTCCTTTGGTGATCAAAAGTGAACCTGCAGGAAAACTTTTCCCTTCTACTTCGAATGGAAATTCAGGATATTTTACCCGGATTCCAGTGTTTAACAATTCGGAAAGGAATGCAACATCTCTTGTTCCTTCCCAAGCTGCCATGTATGCAACTGGAGTTTTTCCGGCTTGGTTTAAATTGAATTCTGGTGCTTCATAAGCTCCAGCAGCATCAATTCTAGTTTCTATTGCATAGGCTTCCAATCCATATGCATAAGGCAAAGCCCAGCTTGTAATATCATAAGTTATGCTATCATGCAAAGCTGGATTTGGTTCAAAGAAAACCTGTGTCAAAACAGATTTTGGCTGGTAAGCATTGATGATAATGTCTTTTTCAGTAGTCGAGAAAGTCTGACTTTTTCCACTTTGGTACTCAAATCCTTTCAAACCGGATTTTGATCCGGCTTTACCATATATGATACCATTTTTATCAAGAAGTGTAAGCAATTTGGCCACTTGAGCAGGGTTACTTTCCCCTTTGATGACAAAGCTTTTATATTTTCCTTTTGGACTTGTTGAGTTCTCATCATAGAATTTTTCATATTCTTCGAGGAGTTTTTCTGAGTTTTGACTGGTTACTTCTGCTGCAGACATAGCAGCGGTATAATGCCCTGCAATTCGATAGCTTAAGGTTACAGTATCGCCCACAGAATTATAACCACCGATACCAGCTTGGCCACCACCACCTTGCTCAATGGTCATTCCTATCGCACCATTAAACATTGGGTAAGAGTCACCATATGAAGGGTAAAGTAAATCAAAACGCTCTTTGGTAAAATAGAATCTTCCTGCCTCATCAAAATACTTAGCAGTATTTCTTCCAAATGTATCCTGAAACTCATGTTGCCATGGAGTCAACTGTTCGTGTAAAGGCTCAGCTGCTGGAGCCATATAGAAAGGATTATTAATCCCTTGCTCATGAAAATCTAAATGCAATTGAGGCAACCACTGGTTATAAAGCTTCATTCTCGCCTGAGATTCTACCTGTACTTGCCAAGCCCAGTCTCTGTTCAAGTCAAATAAATAGTGATTGGCGCGACCACCTGGCCAAGGCTCGTTATGTTCCACTGATTGTAGATCTGGCTGCAACGTAGTATTCATTTTTTGATTATACCAGTTGGAATAGCGATCGCGTCCGTCGGGATTGATACATGGATCCAAAAGGATAACTTGATTCTCTAGCCACTCCTGAGATTTGGTATTGGCTGGATTTGCCAAAGTATAAAAAGAGGAAATAGCTGCTTCCATTCCTACGGATTCATTTCCATGAACATTGAAAGACATCCAGTTGATCGGTATAGAAGTGGTAGGATCGCCTTCCAATACTCCTGCTCTTTTCAAATTGTCTTCTCGGATTTGTTCAATCCTTGCCATGTTTTCTTCAGAGGCGATGATTGCAACAATGAGTGGGCGTTTCTCATTAGTTTCACCGTATTGGATCAACCTTACGTTGGGATTATTTGCAGCGACATGCTCAAAATAATCTACCATTCGGTGATGAGGAGTAAATCGATCACCGGGCTTGTATCCCAAAAATTGCTCGGGTGTCTGGATTTGGGACCAGGAACAAATAGTGATCGAAAAAACGAATAAATTTAAGAGTAATAATTTTTTCATAGGAGGAGGTTTCAATTGGAAGGTTGAATTTAAAAGGAATTGTCTATCTGAACTGCACCGATTAAAAAAAAGCTTTTGTTTATCTTTTTCTGCAGCTTTTTTGAATTGATTTATCCAAATCGATGTCATGGTATTCTCTAATGTGACAAAAGTTCCTGTGTAGTATCTTAGATATCCCCACATTTGTAGTATCAATTTTAAACAATAGAAAGAAATGTATTTTCAGCACGTATATGATAAAACTCTTGCTCAGGCAAGTTATTTCATTGGATGTCAAGCCAAAGGAGAAGCAATAGTGATTGATCCTCAGAGGGATATGGATGTCTATCTGGCTATTGCAAAGCAAAACAACATGAAAATCACTCATATTACGGAAACGCATATCCATGCAGATTTCCTGAGTGGTTCTAGAGAATTAGCCGCAGTAACCGGTGCAAAACTCTATTTATCAAACGAAGGCCCATCTGAATGGCAATATGAATTTGACCATGAGGGATTATATCATGGGGATAAAATCAAGGTAGGAAATTTGACTTTAGAAGTTTTGCATACTCCTGGTCATACCCCAGAAAGTATCAGCTTTTTACTGACAGACCATCCCGCTACAGATCAGCCAGTGATGGTATTTACGGGAGACTTTGTCTTTGTTGGGGATGTGGGAAGACCGGATCTTTTGGAAAAAGCTGCTGGAATAGTAGGAACACAGGAAAAAGGAGCTAAGCAGATGTATGAGTCTGTTCAGCGCTTTGCAAAGCTTCCAAGCTATGTACAAGTTTGGCCTGGACATGGTGCAGGTTCTGCCTGTGGCAAAGCTTTGGGCTCTGTTCCAAGTTCAACAGTAGGATATGAAAAAATCAGAAACTGGGCATTTCAGTTTGCCACAGATGAAAAAGGATTTGTAGACTATCTATTGGACGGGCAGCCAGAACCCCCAAAATATTTTGCTATGATGAAGCACTTAAATAAAGTGGATAGACCACTTCTTGTGGAAGTGCCAAAGCATCCAAAACTGACTCAAGAGCAATTTCTTGCTGCTCAGAAAGATGGGTTGAAAGTAATCGATACAAGAAATAAGGTAGACTTTGCCAAAGGCTTCTTACCGGGAAGTATCAATATTCAAGGAAACAATTCTTTCTCTACTTGGGCCGGATGGATTTTAAACTACCAGGAGCAATTTATTCTAGTGGCAGAGGAAAGTCAAATGGAAGATCTGACTCGAAAATTGATGCGAATTGGACTGGATAATATTTATGGTTTCATTGAGGATGTTTCTGAATTGGGAATGGATTTGCAAAAAGCAGATGTAATCGACATTGAGGAGTTTGAGACGCTGATTGACCAAGAAAATGTGCAGATCGTCGATGTTAGAAATACGACTGAATTCAATGCAGGACATATTGAAGGTGCAGATCATATTTTCGTAGGCACTCTTGTAGATAATCTGGATAAAATCAGCAAGGACAAGCAAGTCGTCATTCATTGTCAAAGTGGGGACCGCGCTGCAATCGCCTATTCATTACTCAGAAAAAATGGATTTGACCAAGTGAAAAACTACTCAGGTGGAATGAAGGAGTGGAAAGAAAGAGAAAAGGATTTGGCGAATGCCTAAAGAATAATGTAACAAATAAACAATAATAGATATGAATTTCTTCTCAGCAATATTTGGATCAAAAGACAATACCAAATTAATCGATGCGATCCAAGAAGGTGCTTTTCTAGTGGATGTAAGGTCTGCTGGTGAATTTGCCTCAGGGTCAGTTAAAGGAGCTGTAAATATCCCTTTGGATAGAGTCGGCAGCCAATTGGCAAAATTTAAAGGCAAGAAAAACATTGTTGTATTTTGCAGAAGTGGCAACCGAAGTGGACAGGCGAAAAGTATTTTAGAGCAAAATGGTTTTCAAAATGTCATTAACGGAGGCACGTACAGCAATGTCAATCAGTGTATAGGTTAAATAGGTTTGGAACAATAGAAAGGGAGAGTCATTAGGTTCTCCTTTTTTAGAAACTGGAATTTTGATATGAATTTTTGGGATCAGCGATACAGTCAACCAGACTTTGCTTATGGTATAGAGCCTAATGAGTATTTAAAATCCAAACTCATAGACCTGACTCCTGGACGGATTTTATTTCCTGCGGAAGGAGAGGGAAGAAATGCTGTATTTGCCGCTAAATTAGGATGGGATGTGTTTGCTTTTGATACCAGTATTGAAGGTAAGAAGAAGGCAGCGAAACTTGCCTTGATAAATAGAGTTGCAATTGATTATCGGGTTGAAGATTTGGAAGAAGTGGATTACCCAACACATTATTTTGATGCGATTGCATTTTCCTATACTCATTTCCCTGAAGTCAAAAGAAGGATTTT
>NZ_JAHEBC010000173.1 GCF_024642405.1 Algoriphagus sp.
TACGAAGTAAGGTTCATTATTCAGCGATTCAGGTATTTCAAGTTTTGAAAATTGGCGCTTCTGAGGATAAATCATCACATTTCCATTATAATTTTTTGGTTTGAAGTCTTTAGCCGGGAAGGAGACGACCACGAAAGGTCGTCCTGTTTTTTGCATACTTTCAATTACTGGCAAACTCCAGCCCTTCAATGCGAAACATTTAGCCATTGTGCTATTAGGATTAAGGGTTAAAAATGATTTAAAATTGATGCCTTGCCCTACACATGAAGTGTGATTGGGAAGTAGACAGATTTGTCATTCAGACCAAGATCATGACTTAAACAAGGAACATATTTAACTAATCGTTCCATAAATCTCAATCCCCTAGATGAGTACAGTAGAATCTTTAATTAATGAAAGAAGGGATGCTATTTGATTAAAAACCGGGATTAACATTTGAAAAAATAAGCGGATTTCCCCTTTCCCTATTACTTCATTTATTTCTAATCACATCAAAATACCTTCTTCATTTGGAATGAGTTTTTTAGGAATTGTATCTGCTTCAATTGCTTCTAGCAAATCAATTTCAATGGTATTACATAATGCATCCAAAGGAACATCCCATCTAAAATTCTCAAAAGGATTTGCCATTAAAAGGCCCATTTGATGAATTCCATAGAATACCCAAGAAATTAAAACTGTAACTGGAAAGACCAGCCACCAGCCATTCATATCGCTAAAAATCGGAAGCAATGAGAAAGGAAGAAACAGAATAAATAAACCAAGTAAAATTCTATTGAAAATCTCATATGCTTTTGGAAATGGAGTGTGTTTTATCCTTTCTGACTTCCCTTGAAAATCGGACAAACGTGTCAGGGTATTATCCATATTCATATGCCGGAAATCTTCAATGAATCCAGTGTTTAAACAATGTTCTAACTTTTTACCTTGCTGGATCAACAACTGGCTAGCCTTATTGGATTTATTTCGGATGGATTCAAATGTTACTTTGTCTAGGCCTTTGTACACTTTTTCATTCCATTCATTTTCATCAAGATTCCCACGTAATTGTAACCTTAGTGAATTAATAAAACTAAGATGAGTTGTAATAAGGTCTTTTTGAATTTCCTTTACTTTCGATGGATCTTGATCGATTGCATGATTCAAATTTACCATCGAAAGAACTTGGCGGCAATAAGTACGACTGTCGTTTACCAAACCACCCCAAATCTTGCGAGCCTCCCACCAGCGCTCGTAAGCAGATCCATTTCGGAAACCAAGAATTATTGCCAAAGCGGTTCCCAATGTGGCAATAATAGTAATTGGGATTTGCCAATATTTCATTCCAATTTCGAAATGAAGGAAAACGGCAATTGAGGTAACTCCAATACTAAATAATATATTTTTTAAGCTGAATTTTAATACCAGCTGCAAGTCAAACTTATTGTGTACTATCATTTCTTATTTTGGGTTGTTATCAAAAAAATTAATATAAACCATAATAGTGATAAATGTAGAAATGCTAAATTTTTAGAAGTACAATTTTATGATTTTCACGTCCTATTTTTAAGATATAGTCAAAACCAGGAAAGAAAAATATCCTAAAAATCAATCCAATGAATATTTATACCCTCTGCTTTTAAAATTGAATCTTAAAAGCAAAGGGATTGGTTTTGAAACTCCGGTTAATGCAAAAAAGGTCTTTTTGGTAAAATTGACTCCACTAATTATTAGGAATAATTCTTACAACTTGATATGCATATCATAATTAGCTGCAGTCAGCATCACTTTATTAATGATACTTTCATCAACTGACTTTCTCATTGCATCCGGTTCATTTTCAGGAATACCCATATCTTTAAAAAAAGATAAAAATCCTTTTGGACTATGGATATTAATCCATTTGCAAGTTGTAGAACCTGAATTTTTAAAAGTATGGACAACATTTGGAGGAAGATCAACGGATTCCCCCTTCTTGATATTTTTGAGTTCACCGTTTATTACAAATTCCATTTCTCCTTCAATCACCATGAATACCTCATTTAAGGCTGAATGAAAATGTGGAGGAGGCCCAGGAACATTTGGAGCAGTTTCACCGATAACCAAATCATAATTTCCTGAAACTTCTACAGGGCTTATTTTATGCCCTAAAACCCATGAACTTCTATTTTCTACCATTTTAATTTTAATTTATGAGACAACTGTCTCACAATAATAAATTAAGATTTTGTTCATTCCAAATTTTATGAGACATTAGTCTCATGATTAAATCTGAAATCAATAAAGGAAGAGTAAAGCAAAAGCTACAAACTCGGCTTGAAATACTTCAGGCAGCAAAAGAGTTAATGCAAAAAGAAAAAAAAATCACTTTGGAGGATGTGGCTAAAAAGGCTAAAATTTCCAGAGCGACAATGTATCGATACTTCTCCAACATTGACTTGCTCTTTACAGAGGCAACTTTGGATCTTCACCATAAGACCTCCGAGCAAATATTTGAAGATGTAAAAGACCTACCCTTTGCAGAAAAAATACTTTATATCCAGAAACACTACTTTGACTTGGCTCAAGAAAATGAAACCGTATTCAGAAGATATCTTGCTGCAGTATTGTCAGAGTCTATCGTTTCAAATGAGCCATTGAGGGGAGCTCGAAGGATGAAATCTCTAAATCTGGCTCTAGAAAATTATAAAGGTATTTTAAATGAAGACACTTTTAATAAATTGATAAATACCACTTCAGTTTTGACTGGTATCGATTCACTTATTACATGTAAAGATGTCTGTAATTTAGACAATGAAGAATCATACGAAACCTTAAAATGGGCAATGGAAATGATACTAAAAGGTATTATTCTAGACAATCAAAAAATTCAATAATTAGAAATATATATGTACGCTTTCTCACCACTATCCAAATAAATACTAGCGGGAAACAAGATTTTATTTGTTATCTATTGTCCTCTGTGGTCATTGGACGAATATTCGCAATCCTGCCAGTATTTTTGTTCGAAGATTAAGACTTGCGAATATTCATTTTTTGAAATTTTCAAACAAACCCATTCGCAATCACAAATCTATTTATCCTAATAAGCAGTCCAACCTCCATCAGCAGTCAACACTTCCCCATTGACAAATGAGGAGTCCTCAGAAGCAAGAAACAAAGCAACTTTTGCAATCTCATCAGACTCTCCCATACGAGGCATGGATCCTGCACCCGAACTGCATAGCGCAGCGCCTTCCTCGTCTGGATCCGCATTTTTCATGATATTCGTATTAACGCCGCCAGGAGCAATCACATTACTTCGAATTCCCTTTTTAGCATACATAAACCCAATATTCCTACTCATACCTACCAAAGCATGTTTAGAGGTAGTATAAGTTAAACCAGCACGGGCTCCATGTGTTCCCCCTACCGAAGAAATATGGATCATCACCCCTTTTCCTTGCTTTAGCATCTGGCTAATAGCTTCTCTAGAGGTATAAAAAGGTCCATTAATATTTACCCCCATCACTTTGGCCCAAAGCTCATTCGTTACCTTATCCAGAGGAGTAAAGTTGTCCATGATCCCCGCATTATTGACCAAGATATCTATGGTTTCAAATTCTAAAATGGCCGCATGAATCATTTTTTTGACCTGTGCCTCATTTGAAACATCGCATTTCAATCCTATCGCATGCCCTCCTTCCTTTCGGATCATTTCAGCAACCTCCATCGCATCATCGGGATTTAGATCAACGGCTACTACTTTTGCTCCATTCAGCCCAAAAAGCCTGGCGATAGCTTTTCCCATTCCTGATGCTGCTCCGGTTACTATTGCGGTTTTATTTTCCAGTTTTTTCATCCTATTTAGATTTTTTTGTTTCGGCTTCTATCATATTTTCTATTCCTTTAAGCAAAGCATCGGCATTGAAAGAAATACTGTCAATTCCCTGAGCTATCAGAAATTTAGCAAAGGAAGGATTGTCACTAGGTGCTTGACCACAAAGCCCGATCTTCTTTCCATTTGCTTTAGCTTCCCGGATTACTTCAGAAATCATCCATTTAACTGCCGGATTACCCTCATCAAAAAGCTCACTCAACACCTCAGAATCCCGATCCACACCGAGTGTTAGCTGAGTTAGATCATTTGAACCAATGGAAAATCCATCAAAAATCTTCGCGAATTCTTTCGCTAGAATTACATTCGAAGGGATTTCTGCCATGACATAGATTTCTAATCCATTTTCTCCTTGTTTAATCCCCTGTTCTTTAAGAATCTGGATTACCTTTTTCCCCTCATCAGGCGTTCTGCAAAAAGGAATCATAACTTTTAGATTCTCTAATCCCATATCATCCCTAACTCTCTTTACTGCCTCGCATTCCAAAGCAAATCCTTCCCGATAGCGCTCATGATAATAGCGGGAAGCCCCCCTAAATCCAAGCATGGGATTTTCTTCATCCATTTCAAATTGATGTCCTCCGAGCAAATTGGCATATTCATTAGACTTAAAATCGCTCATTCGCAGTATTACATCCTTCGGATAAAAAGCTGCTGAAATAGTTGCGATAGCCTGAGAAAGCTTGTCCACAAAGTATTCTTTCTTATCAGAATATCCTTTGCATAATTCTGCGATCTGAGTCTTTTCCTCTTGATTTTCAAGTTTGTCGAAATGAACCAAAGCCATAGGATGAATTCGAATACTACTATTCACCACAAACTCCATCCGCATCAATCCCACTCCCTGATTTGGGAAAAAGGAAAGATTAAATGCTTTATCCGGATCGGCCAGAATAAACATTGGCTTGGTCTTCGGAAGTTCTAAGCCGTGAAAATCATGTTCTGTAGTTTTCCATTTCAACTGACCCTCATACACTTTTCCCATTTTACCAGAAGAATTATCGATCGTGACTACATCTCCATTTTTTAGGACTTCCAAAGCTCCTTCTGCCCCAACAATGGCCAAAGCCCCCATTTCCCTGGCTACAATAGCAGCGTGACTCGTACGTCCTCCTTTTGTGGTGATGATTGCCCCAGCTTTTTTCATGACAGGGTCCCAATCCGGATTAGTCACTTCGGTAACCAAAATATCCCCCTCCTCTAAAAGGTCTGCTTCCGATGGAGACATAATAATTTTCACTTTACCTGAGGTAATTCCTCCACCAATTGCATAGCCCGTACTGAGTAATTCCCCTTTCTCTGTCAGATCAAATTCTTTCAAGAGGTAAGGATCTTTGTCTGCATGAATGGTCTCAGGTCTGGCCTGGACGATAAAAAGTTCATCTGTGATCCCGTCTTTTGCCCACTCAATATCCATGGGAAGTTTATAATGTTGTTCAATTTCAACAGACCATTTCCCCAAAGTCTCCAATTCCTCATCGCTTAAAACGAGTTCTTTTTGTTTTTCCAAAGGTGTATCCAAATTCACTACTCCACCGGAATCAGAATAAATCATTGTTTTGGTTTTCGACCCTACCTTTTTTGAAATAACGGCTTTTTTCCCTTTTTCAAGACTTGGTTTAAAAACCAAAAATTCATCTGGTATTACTGCTCCCTGAACGATATTTTCGCCTAGTCCCCAACAACCTGTTACCAGCACAGAATTAGTAAAACCAGATTCAGGATCAATAGAAAAACACACCCCACTACTTGCTTTATCTGCCCGTACCATTAGCTGCACTCCTACAGAAAGGGCAATATCATGTTTATCAAAACCTTTATCATGGCGATATTTGATTGCCCTACCATTATACATGGATGCAAAACAGGAACGAACTGCTTTCAGTAAAGCTTCTTCCCCATTAATATTTAAAAATGATTCATGTAATCCGGCAAAACTTGCTCCGGGAAGATCTTCTGCTGTGGCACTGCTTCTGACTGCCACATCTGGACTTGGACGATTTGCCCCTCCCAAAGATTGATAAGATTGAGTGATTTCCTCAGCTAATTTTTCCGGAATTTCCCCTTTTAAAATTAGTGCCTTGATCTGATCTGAAACTTCCCGAAGATTAGAAAAATCTTTAAGATCCAAATTATCCAACTGATCCTGGATTACTTGTTTAAGTTTATTTTCAGTTATAAAAAGACGAAAACCAGTAGAAGTAACTGCAAAACCATTAGGTATTCGAATACCCAACGGAGTGAGTTTTTGGTACATTTCCCCCAAAGAGGCATTCTTTCCACCTACCTTTGGAACATCCTCTATCCCAATTTCACCAAATGAAATTACCAGGTTATCCATGCTTTTGTCGGTTTGTCTAAATTTTTAGAATGCTCCAATTTAGGCAGTAAACTCTGGTATACTTATGATTCATTTATGATAAAATAATGATATAAATCAGTAAATCTTTCTTTCTAATTAGGGATTTAAAAAAGTAAGAAATGACTTTCTATATTGCCCAGACAACCCCTTAAACAAAAAATCATGATCTATTCCAGCAAAGCTAGTTCTCATTCAAAGCAGAAAGCCTCACTATCGATCAAAGAATCAAAAATTGAGTTTGGGATTACAGCGGACACGGCCGATCTTCTGCCTAACCCAGCCGAATTATTTCTAGGATCGATCTCTGCTTGCATCTTGAAAAACGTAGAACGATTTTCTTCTTTGATGAATTTTGAATATGAAAAAGCAGAGATAAAAGTTAGAGGGACGCGCCTTGAAAAACCTCCTAGAATGGACGGAATTATTTATGAGTTGAAGGTTTATAGCAATGATGAAAAGCTGAATGCATCTTTACTTCAAAAAAATATTGAAAATTTTGGTACGATTGTGAATACAGTTAAATCAACATGCTCAATCCAAGGTGAGGTAAAAAAAATATCTCTTTAAATAGCTTAGCCTAAGATTCTATTCCAAACTTTTTGAAAAACTTTTTTTCTAATTTTAGATCACCCCAAATTATATTTTATTCTCCCTTCTTTTAGGTCTTTTTCCCTACCTTTGCATTCCGCAAAGTCGGAGAAGATTATCCTATAGAAATCAAACAAAACCATTACCAAATGGCCACAAAAAAAATTCAATCTGCCCTTATTTCAGTCTTTTATAAAGACAATCTAGAACCTATCATTGCCTTATTAAAAAAACATGGTGTAACGATATATTCTACAGGAGGCACCCAAAAATTTATCGAAGAGCAAGGTGTATCAGTTGTCCCAGTGGAAGATTTGACAAGCTACCCTTCTATCTTTGGAGGTAGAGTAAAAACACTTCACCCTAAGATTTTTGGCGGAATCCTTTACAGAAGAGATAATGAGGGAGATCTTTCTCAAGCTACGGAATTTGATATTCCTGCTATTGATTTGGTGATTGTGGATTTGTATCCTTTTGAAGAAACTGTGGCTTCGGGAGCTTCTGAAGCAGATATTATCGAGAAAATTGACATTGGTGGAATTTCTTTAATCCGTGCTGCGGCTAAGAATTTCAAAGATGTAACCATTATCGCTTCTAAAGATCAATATCAGGAATTGGAGCAAAAATTGGCTGATCAAGATGGTTGCACTACCCTTGCCGACCGTCGTTATTTTGCAGCGCAGTCTTTCCAGGTTTCTTCTAATTATGACACCCACATTTTTAATTACTTCAACCAAGAAGAAAATATTCCTTCTCTAAAAGTTTCTGAAAACAAAGCAAAAGCACTTCGATACGGGGAAAACCCTCATCAAGCTGCGCATTTCTATGGAGACATGGATGCCCTTTTTGATCAACTAAATGGGAAAGAATTATCCTACAACAACTTGGTGGATGTAGATGCTGCGGTTAATTTGATTGCTGAGTTTAAAGGCGAAACTGCATTTGCCATCTTAAAGCATACCAATGCCTGTGGTGTAGCTTTGGCTTCTACCGTTAAGGAAGCTTATCAAAAAGCATTCGCAGCAGATACAATTTCTGCTTTTGGTGGTGTTTTGGTAACCAATCAAACAGTAGACAAGGATGCGGCTGAAGAAATGAATTCCTTATTCTTTGAGGTGTTGATTGCGCCTGATTTCAC
>NZ_JAHEBC010000012.1 GCF_024642405.1 Algoriphagus sp.
ATGAGCGGAGTCAAATTCAATTTGAAAGCTATTGGAGAAAAATGCCAGGAAATTGGAGCTTATTTCATCGTGGATGGGACACAATCCGTTGGAGCCATGCCGATGGATGTCAAAGAGTTTAAGATCGACGCATTGATTTGCGCTGCCTATAAGTGGCTTTTGGGACCCTATTCCATTGCATTGGCATATATCGGGGAGAAATTTGCAAATGGAATACCATTAGAAGAATCCTGGATGAACCGGGTAAATGCCCGAAATTTTAGTTCCTTATCAGATTATGCAGATAAATATCAGCCTGGAGCGGGAAGGTTCAATGTAGGAGAAACAAGTAATTTCATCATGATGCCCATGTTGAAAGATAGTCTATCTCAATTGCTGGAATGGACGCCATCAAAAATTCAGGAATATGCCAAAAATCTAAATAGTCCATTACGGGAATTCTTGAAAGAAATTGGAGGTGTGATGGAAGATGATGCGTATTTGGCTTATCACTTGATTGCTCCAAAATTACCTGAAGTTATTTCTTCAGAAGACCTAAAAAGAAGTTTAGATCTGAATAAAATATATTTATCTGTAAGAGGAGAATACCTAAGGATTTCCGTGAATGTTTTTAATACAGAAGAGGATATTTCAAAACTATCCCAAATTATTAAAAGCTTAATTTGATTTCCTATTCAAGTTGAAAACTAAAAATTATTTGATATCTGAACTTATCTTTTAATTTAGTAGATTAAGCTTCGATTTTTTTTAAAGACATGGAAAAAAGAACTTGTTTAAACTGTGGTGAACTGATTCGAGGGAGAGTTGATAAGAAGTTTTGTGATGATTCTTGCAGGAATAATTACAATAATCAACAGACAGCCTTGACCACTAATATGATTCGAAATACGAATAATGCTCTAAAAAGAAATCGGAACATTCTTGAAAAACTGATTCCAACCGGAGAAAACCTTGGTAAAACTACCCGGGATAAGTTGATGCGTGCTGGTTTCAATTTTAAGTATTTCACCCATCTCTATACCAATAAAAAAGGTAACCAATATCATTATTGTTATGACTATGGGTATTTGGAGTTGGATGGAGATTGGTTTTTAGTAGTTAAAGGGATTGAATAATAATGATAAAAAAGATGAAAAAGCGCGTCACAGGAGTTGGGGGGATTTTCTTTAAAGTGAAAGACCCCGCAAAAACTAAAGACTGGTATCAAAAACATTTAGGACTTCATACAGACGATTATGGGACCACTTTTGAGTACAGGAGTTCTGATAACCCAAAGCAAAAAGAGTTTTTACAATGGTCGCCGATGAAGGATGATACCACCTATTTCAAGCCTTCGGAAAAGGATTTTATGATCAATTACTGTGTCGAAAACTTGGTAGAATTAGTAGAAGCATTGAAGAACGAGGGAGTTACTATTTTGGATGAAATTGAATCTTATGATTATGGGAAGTTTGTTCATATTCTAGATCCAGATGGCCATAGCATAGAATTATGGGAGCCTAATAATGAGGTTTACGACCAAATGGTAGAAGACAAGACGAAGAGTTAAATTTGGAATAGAAGAATCAAAAAATGGAAATACAGCATCAATTTGATGGAAAGAGAGGATCTTTTTTTGTGGAAGAAGGAGCGAGGCGCTTTGCAGAAATGGTTTATGTTATGGCAGGACCAAAAAAAATGATCATCGAACATACAGAGGTGGATGAATTCCTAAAAGGGCAGGGGATTGGTGCGAAGCTTTTAGAGGCCTTAGTGGATTATGTGAGAAAAGAAGAAATCAAAGTCCTTCCTCTTTGTCCATTTGCAAAAGCAACATTTAAAAAAAGAGTGGACTTGCAGGATGTTCTGAATTAGGATTTTAAAAATAGAATTAAAAATAATGTGATTCCACATATCAAGAGCCCTCTAAATATCCATTTTCTGACTTTTTCACTTTTTTTCTTTTCTATCAATCCTAAATTGGATTGCGTGATCCAGACTTTTCAGATCAACAAGATCTATTTTTGATTCTAATCTATAAAGGTCAGGTATAGTTGGATTTGGACGGATTTTTCCCAAATTTCGATTGTCTTTCATCGAATGATTACATGACATACTAAATCCAGCTCCACCAGTCATTGTTTCTAAATTAATTCTTTTTATATGCCTTCTATTCAAGCCGAACAAGCAATCTCTTTGGAAGAATTTATTCTAGTCCTTGAGAAATCTAAGCTCAGTAAAAGAAGGCCTATGCAGGATCTAGAATTCCTTGGAAGAATGGTTTCTGGAGCGAACCTTTGGGTGACTGCTAGAGAAAACGGAGAGTTGATAGGTTTGATGCGAGGGATTTCGGATTTCTGTTATCGTACTTTTATCGCAGATCTTGCAGTTAATGCACCTTATCAAGGCCAGGGAATCGGTAGCAAATTACTTCTTAAAACAAGAGAAATTGCTCCTACTGCCCGATTGATTTTATTTTCAGCCGAAGACGCAGAAGGTTTTTATCAAAAATTGGGTTTTCATTTACATGAACGTTGCTATCAATTGAAAACAGGAGAGCCAATGTCCTGATTTTTTGTTAAACTGCTTTTAATTAAACCATTTCATCCAACCAAAATTAAAGTATTATGAAGATAAGATTTTTGTTTGCCTTCTTCCTTGTTTCAGGATTTGCTCTTGCACAAGAAAAGGAAGTGGCCGAAAAAGAAATGCCAAAGGCAGAGGTTTTTGAATCGAAGCAATCTGTGACGATTGACGGTAAAACCATCAATTTGAATGCATTAGCCGGAACAATGCAATTGAAAGATGAGCAAAATAAGCCAATAGCATTGTTTGGTTTTACGGCTTATTTCAAAGAGAATCCTGAGAAAAATAGACCTATTATCTTTTCTTACAACGGAGGACCTGGTTCTTCATCTTATTGGCTGCACATGGGAATCATGGGGCCAAAAAGAATTGTAGTTGACGATCCTAATTATAATCAAGCAGGTCCTTATGAACTTGCTAACAATGAATTTTCAATTCTTGATGTGGCGGATGTGGTCATGATGGATCCAGTTGGAACAGGTTTAAGTTTACCAATTGGAGAAGCCACAGGTAAAGACTTTTGGGGAGTAGATCAGGATATAAGAAGTGTAAGTTTGTTTATCATGCAGTTTTTAAAAGAGCATGATCGTCTGAATTC
The DNA here is from genome assembly GCF_024642405.1 of Algoriphagus sp. Classification (GTDB taxonomy): domain Bacteria; phylum Bacteroidota; class Bacteroidia; order Cytophagales; family Cyclobacteriaceae; genus Algoriphagus. Next base: position 3,164 of record NZ_JAHEBC010000012.1, read on the forward strand.
CCCTAAATATATCTTGGGGGAGAGTTATGGTACATTCAGAAATGCTGGGGTAATGAGCTATTTGCTTAACCAGGGATATGCATTGAATGGTGTAATCATGGTTTCCTCAGTTTTTGATTTAAGAACCTTATTTTTTGTGCCAAATGAGGATATTTCTAACATTGCTTATTTCCCAACGGTGGCAGTGACAGCAAGATATCATGACAAAATCACCAATAAAGGAGCAGATTTAGAGTCCTTTGTACAGGAAGTACGAGAATTTACGGAAAATGAATATGCACCTGCTTTATTCAAAGGGAATACAATTTCTGAAGCAGATAAAAATGGAATCGCCCAAAAGTTGGAAGGCTATACTGGAATCAGTGCAGAGATTTGGAAAAGAGCTGATTTGAAGTTAGATGCAGGAGAAACTTTCCAAGAGCTTTTAAGGGATGAAGGGTTGACTGTAGGAAGGCTGGATTCCAGATATAAAGGTATCAATATCGATCCTATGTCCATGTCTGCTTTTACAGATCCTCAAAGTGATGCTATTTCCCCAGCCTATACGAGCTTATTCTTAGATTATTTCCATGGTTCATTGGGAGTCAGTAAAGATTTGCTCTATGCTCCTTCGGCATATAGTAAAGAAGGTTTTAAATGGGATTGGTCTCATCAGGGAAATCAGTATTGGGGAACAACAGGAGCAGTTACTACACTACCCGATATGGCAGATGCTTTAAGTAAGGATCCGAATATGAAAGTGCTGATTATGAATGGGTATTACGATTTGGCAACTGTATTTTATGGAGTTGAACATTCAATTTCTCATCTGGGATTACCAAAATCAGCTTCTGATAGGATCAAGATGACTTATTATGAAGCGGGACATATGATGTATACCCATTTGCCATCTGCAGCTAAGTTTAGATCTGATTTAAAGGCATTTATTGCAGATACTTTAAGAAAGTAATTAATGAAAACCAGTTTCCAATTAATTTTTATGGATTTAGATAAAGCTATAAAATTTTAATAGGAGGCTGGTTTTTAATTTTCAGATCCTTTCTTTACCGTAAGTTTTTTACTCACTTCAGTTTCAACTATTAGGAGTTGATGGATTATCAAAGATTAGATTGGAGCAGTGAAGCTCTGGGAAAGGTTAAACCTTCTAATATTTCAAGAAAATATCTGCTATCAGTATTTTTCTATTTGATATTGGATTTTGTCCAAGGTAAGAGGTTTCTCTAAAAAGTCTGAAACAACACTAAATTCCTTAGCTTTTTGTCTATCCTGAAAATCAATGGAGCTGGAAAGTATTATGATTGTATCATTTCTTTTTATGAACCGTTCTTGATATATTCTTAAAAATTCCCAGCCATTCATTACTGGCATATTTATATCAAGAAAGATTAATATTTTCTGTTCAATCGGTAACTCGGAAATTCTATCTATTGCATACTGACCTTCCAAAAACTCCTCAATTTTTTCTGCCACTTTTACTTTATTCAATAGTCTATTGTTAATTAGATTATTGATGGGGTCGTCATCCACGAGAAAAATGGTGTCGAAGTGAATCATTTAACGAGTTATAGTATCCAGTTGAGGTATTATTGGCAAAATACAATTATTCCATATCCTAGAAAAAGTATTTTATCCATTTTTTACAATTAGTATGCCTATAGTCTTAATTTCAAGTAAATAAAAAAAGGAGACCCTAGAGTCTCCTTTCTATTTTTGGGGATGATTGGAATTACATCATTCCGCCCATTCCTCCTCCGCCCATTGGGGGCATCGCCGGAGAATCTTCTTTCACATCTGCAACAACACATTCTGTTGTCAATAAAAGAGCTGCAATAGAAGCTGCATTTTCTAAAGCTAATCTAGTTACTTTGGTAGGATCAATTACACCTGCCTTGAATAAGTCTTCATAGACGTCTGTTCTAGCATTGTATCCATAGTTTCCTTTGTTTTCACGAATCTTATTGATCACTACTGATGGCTCACCACCTGCATTGGAAACGATAGTTCTCAACGGAGACTCAATTGCTTGTCTAATGATATTGATACCAGTATCCTCATCTTCATTAAGACCTTTCAAGTTGTTAAGTGCCTCTGCTGCTCTCACTAAAGCAACACCACCACCAACTACCACACCTTCTTGAACAGCTGCTCTAGTAGCATGCAAAGCATCATCTACACGGTCTTTCTTTTCTTTCATTTCCACTTCAGTAGCAGCACCAATGTAAAGGATCGCTACACCTCCAGAAAGTTTTGCAAGTCTTTCCTGCAATTTTTCTCTGTCGTAATCAGAAGTAGTTTTGTCTATCTGAGCTTTGATTTCAGCGATTCTACCTTTGATGGCATTTGCATCACCTGCTCCATTTACAATAGTAGTATTGTCTTTGTCAATGTTGATTTTCTCTGCTCTTCCAAGCATATCAACAGTTGCGTTTTCAAGTTTAAAACCTCTTTCTTCAGAGATTACTGTTCCGCCAGTAAGGATTGCGATGTCTTCCAACATTGCTTTTCTTCTGTCACCGAATCCTGGAGCTTTTACAGCCGCTACTTTCAAGGCACCTCTGATTTTATTTACTACCAAAGTAGCAAGAGCTTCACCATCAACATCTTCTGAGATGATTACTAATGGCTTACCTGACTGAGCTACTGGCTCAAGAACTGGAAGTAATTCCTTCATAGAGGAAATCTTCTTGTCATAGATCAAGATGTAAGGCTGCTCTAATTCAACTTCCATTTTTTCTGTGTTAGTCACGAAATATGGAGAAAGGTAACCTCTGTCAAACTGCATTCCTTCTACAGTTTTAACTTCAGTCTCAGTACCTTTTGCTTCTTCTACTGTGATTACACCGTCTTTACCTACTTTGTCCATTGCGTCAGAAATCATTGTTCCGATTTCCTCGTCATTGTTTGCAGATACAGTTGCTACTTGAGCGATTTCCTTAGAAGTAGAAATTTGCTTTGAATCAGCTTGAAGTTGCTTAACAACTGCAGAAACTGCTTTGTCAATGCCTCTTTTAAGATCCATTGGATTTGCTCCAGCTGCTACGTTTTTAATACCTACTCCAAAAATAGATTGAGCAAGTACTGTAGCAGTAGTAGTTCCATCACCTGCATTATCAGCAGTTTTGGAAGCTACTTCTTTTACTAATTGAGCACCCATGTTCTCGATTGGTTCATCCAATTCGATTTCTTTTGCTACAGAAACACCATCTTTTGTAATAGTTGGTGCACCGAATTTTTTATCGATAATGACGTTTCGGCCTTTTGGTCCTAAAGTCACTTTTACTGCGTCAGCAAGAGCATCTACGCCCTTTTTAAGCTGATCTCTTGCACTAGTATTGAAAAATAATTGCTTTGCCATATTGTTAAATATTTTGTTAACGATTAGGGTTGATTAATTAAAGGATTGCAAAGATGTCTGATTCTCTCATGATGAGATAATCCTTACCATCTACATTCAGTTCAGTTCCTGAATACTTACCGTACAAAACAGTGTCTCCTACTGAAACAGTCAAGGGCTCATCTTTTTTACCATTACCCACTGCCACCACTGTTCCTTTTTGAGGTTTTTCTTTTGCAGTGTCCGGGATATAAAGTCCGGAAGCGGTTTTCTCTTCAGCTGCAGCTGGTTGTACCAAAACCCGATCTGCAAGAGGTTTGATGTTCACGTTTGACATATAATTAATTTGTTTAAATGTTAGATTAAAATGCATATGCCTTATAGCACTTCCTGTGCCATTAGAGTATATTTTTAAAAGGCTGACAAATCGGCTGTAATTGTCAGGTAGAAACTGAAAAGTTTGCGACAGAAGGCAAAAAAATATCTGTCAATTTTTCCAAAACTGACAGATATTATGTCAGATTTTATTAATTTTTGGTAAACCTATTTACTTATGAAGAATTTACCTAAAAACTGGATTGCAGAAGGTTTAATTGATTTTGAATATAAGAAGTATCAACTTCTGGCATACCTTCAAGAAACAAATAAACAATTTAATGCTGCCAAACTTTATCCTGTACTTGGTGAACTTATAGAACACCATCGTCTTTTAGATGACTTGAAGAAAGGAAAATCGGAATTGAGTAATTTATTTCCAAGAGCAATATCCGGAATCGATTTTCAAAATGGAAAGCTGCATTATCAACCTCGTGAAACAGAAGGTGAGATTATGCAGGAAATCGCCAATATCACTGATTTTGCTTTACCAAGATTTACTGAGCAAATCAAAAAGGGAAAGGAAATTTATCAACTTGTAGAAAGCCAAGTAGAGTTTGAGCCAATTGGTATTATGCCTATTTATACTCGAGAAGGATTTATTTTGGTCTCTAGAGAATCAAAACCTGATATTCATGCATTTCGATATCAATCAAATTTCTTGCAATTGGCAGGTGAAAAATTCAGAAGTATCAGAATGTGGTTTGTAGGTGTTTTTCAAAAATCAATTGTAAATACTTTGGAAAAGATCAAACTCCAGCTAATAAAAGATATTAAAGAGCTACCTAACCCGGCTACATGGAGACTTCATAGTTCCCATGATTTACCAATGGAAGAAACGCTACTGCCAATTAGTAAAAGATTGTTATTGCAACACGTTTCTTCCAATCCGGAATAGTTTATTTTTCTTGTACCTCAAGAGCTAAAATTTCTTTCTGAACTTCAGAAGAGGATTTAGCTCTTGCTTCGTTTTCAGCTTTTTCTCTAGTTGAAATTACTTCAGCCCCTGGCTTATCGAATAGAATCCTCCAGCACTCATTAATATTTTTAGCTTTCCGAAGATCTTTTACAATATCTACCCATTCGTGAAAAACTAAATAAATTGGATTGTATGAAGTGACAGGTTTAGTAATACCATAGTTAGGTCTTTCACCTTCCGGCATGAAAGTGCCAAAAATCCTATCCCATATTATGAATGTTGACCCGTAGTTTTTATCAAGGTAATGTTCATCTCTTGCATGATGTACCCTATGATGAGAGGGAGTCGTAAAGAAAAACTCTATTGGTCTTGGTAGTTTGGTAATGTATTCGGTATGAATCCAGAACTGGTATAAAACAGCAATCTGATGACAAATAAAGAATACGAAGGGATTAAATCCCATAAACATTACTGGGAAGAAGAAAATCACCTTAATGTGTTGTGTCCAACCTAATCGAAAGGAAACGGAAAGGTTGTATTTTGAGGAATTGTGATGAGTAATATGGGTTGCCCACCAGAATCTTTGTTCATGGGCCAATCTATGTGCCCAATATCTCGCTAAATCGATAGCGAAAAAGCATAAAATAAAAGACCACCAAGTAACAGGGATGGTGAATGGTGATATATTATAAAAGAATAATGCAGACCCAAAGGTTGCAATTTTGATTAACGCACTAATACCAACATTTACCAGTCCAATAGTAGAGGCAGCGAAAAAATCTTTAGTGTTATAGGCATCTTTTTTTTGATAAGCGCTAATTCCCCATTCAATAAAGACAAGGAGGAACATGATAGGAGCAGCCCATAAAATAAGATTTGGCCAGTTTTCGATATGTAAGTCCTCTAGACGAATAGGTTTTGTATTCATAAATTAAATGGGGATAATTAATATTAAATAATTCCAGTTTAGTTCAAAAACAAGTTGAAAGACTAGGATTTGGTGATAGAATAGAAAAATAAGAGATGATTTTAATTAAAACAAAAAAGTCTGCCCTTTTGGAGCAGACTTTAGCAAATGTTTTTATTAGGTCTTTATTCACCACCTGAAGTAGTATCCTCACTTGTAGCTGGAGTAGACTCAGTAGGAAGTAAGCTTTCATTATCTCCAAAAGCCGGAGCTACTACTTGTTGCTTTGCACTTTCAATATTTGGAGAGGAAAATTGATTTGGTTGGCTTCCAGAATAAAACGCTGAAGAAGCTAAGGAAAGTACCAGGATTGAAACGGCTAAAAACCAAGTGGCTTTTTCCAATACATTTCCGGTACGGGTTACTCCCATGATTTGAGATGCACTACCTCCGAAAGCAGCTCCAACGCCACCTTTAGAGTTTTGACCTAAGATAACGAGCACTAGAAGTACCGCTAAAATTAGGATAATGGTGATTAATAAAGTAAACATATATTAGGGATTATTCTTTCAACTTTTCAATTAAGTCCGCAAAGTAAGACCTTTTATCTGGAAATTTCAACATCAATTTCTCATAAATTTTCTTTGCTTTGGGCTTTTTACCCTGAGATACCAGCAGTTTTGCGAATGATTCAGATAATAAATTGTCATTAATCTCAGTACTGCTCGCGGCTAAATTTTCATTATTCTGGTTAGCTTCTATCTCTTTGATCGTGGCAAGTTTGATGTCTCGTTTACTGAAAGCCTTAATTAGATCAATCTGCTCTCTCTTCTTGGCATCAACAATAGTTTTCTTTTCTTTCCTTTTGATAGTTTCCAACAAATCATCAGCAGGAGCTTTCCTCCTTTTTCTGACAGGTTTTGGATTCTCTTCCTTTATTTCAACTTCTTTTTGTTTTGCTTGTTTCGGGTTCGATGTTTTTGAGATTTCGGATTTTTTTTCAACAAGTTCTTTCAGCCAAATTCTATTTGGACTAGTGATGGCGGCATAGGCTAAAGATTCAGGTGTTTTAGCTGGATCTTTTCCATATTCATAACGAGCTGCTAAAACATGGGGAATTTGGAAATAGGGGAAGTTTTCCTGAATTTTTTTAAGAGAAAGTAAATCGTTTCTGTTAGCAGTTTCTGATTTACTAATTAGTTCTATAAACTGTGCCGCGTTCAATCTTTTTTGGTTTTGGGTTTAATATACTGGATTTACCAGTTTGCAACAGTGGCTGTGAAGATATCTTGGATAATATTTTGAAATATTTCTTCTACAAGCTGATTTTCAACGTCCAAAAGAGTCGTCGTTCTTGGATCATAATCTTGAAAGAAAGAAAACGTTCTTCGTAAATTCTCTTCTTCATTTGTCAAATTCATATATTCTACTTCTACTGCGATGGTCAGTCTCATTTGACCAGCTCTATCTGGTAAATTTGGATTATTACTCGAGACAGCAGATTGTGGAGTAAGAGAATAACGGTTAATCGCCCCGGCAAATTGTAAGTCTCCATTAGTTCTAACCAACTCTAATTGGGTGTTCCTTTGATAATATTCTTTTAAAGACTCTGTAAAGAGCTGCTCCATATTGGCTGGGCCTCCTCCTGAATCATTAAAGAAATTTTCTACCGTAAATGACTTTACTAAATCATAATTAATATTTGTTCCGGTAAAGCTGTATTTTACAGAACAAGCCTGAAGTGCCAGAAGTATTCCTGAAAGTAGAAAAAGCCGTAGTTTACTGATCAATTTCATATTGTTTGATCTTCCTGTATAAAGTTCGTTCAGAAATTCCCAAATCACTTGCTGCATATTTCCTTTTATTATTATGCTTTTGCAAGGCTCTGAGAATCATTTCTTTTTCTTTTCTTTCTAAAGAAAGTGAGTTGTCATCTTCCTCATGGTAAATATCCTCAATAACTTCCTCTTCAAAGTTTTCTCCTTGATTTGATGAGTTTTTTTGAGGGGTAATCACTAAAGGTACGGAGTAATTTGAAGAACTTTCACTAGGTTCATTTTTAGAAATATTACTATCCATATCTTCGAACAAACCCTGATGTTTTTGAATAATACTATGATTAAGTCCACCACTCTGATAAGATTCCAGAACCAGTTTTTTCAAATCATTCATGTCTTTTTTCATATCAAATAAGACTTTATAAAGTAAGTCTCTTTCAGAAAAATCGCTCATGTCAGACTTTGACCTAGACTGATTTAATGTCATTGGTAATCTGGAATTGTCAGTAGGAAGATATTTTGAAAGGGTTTCCGCATCCACATCTCTTGATTCTTCAAGCAATGAAATTTGTTCTGCAAGGTTTTTTAATTGACGAATATTGCCGGGAAAAGGATATCTTTTTAATATAGATTGGGCCTCAGAATCTAAAGAAATAGGCTTTACATGGTATTTTTCAGAAAAATCCGAAGTGAATTTCCTAAAAAGCAAAACAGTATCATCCCCTCGCTCTCTTAAAGGTGGGACATAAATTGGAACGGTATTCAATCGGTAATATAAATCCTCTCTAAACTTCCCTTTTTCAACTGCTTTAAGCAACTTGACATTAGTTGCAGTAATAACCCTGACATTTGTTTTTTGGACTTTAGAAGAACCGACCTTAATAAATTCCCCATTTTCTAAAACTCTAAGAAGTCTAGCTTGAGTACCTAATGGCATTTCACCTATCTCATCTAAGAAAATGGAACCTCCGTCAGTAACTTCAAAATACCCTTTTCTAGCTTCATGGGCTCCGGTAAATGATCCTTTTTCATGGCCGAAAAGCTCTGAATCAATGGTTCCCTCAGGTATCGCACCGCAATTGATAGCTATAAATTTCCCATGCTTTCGAAGGCTTAGAGAATGAATGATTTTTGAAAAACTTTCTTTTCCACTTCCACTCTCTCCCGTAATCAAGACAGTCATGTCGGTAGGTGCTGCTTGCATCGCAACCTGAATGGCATGATTCAATAAAGGACTGTTTCCAATGATCCCAAATCGTTGTTTTACACTTCGTATTTCAGATTCTGTAATCATTAAAATTCTGGATTTACTGTGATAATTTCTCCAAAAAGAGTTGCTGCTGTACAATCCGTGATTTTGACTAATACATAATCTCCGATTTTGAAGTCACCGGCAGGAATAATGACTACTTTATTAGCAGAATTTCTTCCCTTATATTCATGATCTGATTTCTTGGACGTTCCTTCAATTAATATTATTTGTTCTTTACCAATGTCTAGTTTGTTTCTGAATAAGGAAAGTTCACTTTGCTTGGCAATTACTTCAGCTAATCTTCTCTTTTTGACCTGCAAAGGAATATCATCCTCAAATTTCTTTGCCGCTAGAGTTCCTGGTCTTTCTGAATAGAAAAACATGTAGCTAAAGTCGTACTTCACGATATCCATTAAGGTTAGGGTATCTTGATGTTCTTCTTCTGTTTCGGTGCAAAAACCTGTGATCATATCAGAAGAAATTCCACACTCATCTCCCAAAATCTCACGAATAGCCCGAACTCGACCCAAATACCACTCTCTGTCATAAGTTCTGTTCATAAGACTCAACACTCTACTATTTCCACTCTGAACGGGTAAATGAATGTACTTACAGATGTTGTCATACTTTTTCATGGTATAAAGCACTTCGTCTGTAATGTCTTTTGGATGAGAGGTGGAAAATCGAACTCGTAGACTAGGAGATACCTGAGCTACCATTTCCAGAAGATTAGCAAAATTGATCACTGTACTTACTTCTTCTTCCTTTTTGTTTAATCTGGCTTTGTTGTTTTCTTCTGGAGACCATTTATAGCTATCTACATTTTGGCCAAGTAAAGTAACTTCTTTATAACCTTTAGAAAATAAGTCTTGTGCTTCTGCCACAATAGAATGTGGATCTCGGCTTCTTTCTCTTCCTCTGGTGAAAGGGACTACACAAAATGAACACATATTATCACAGCCCCTCATGATTGATATGAAGGCTGTGATACCATTTGAGTTTAAACGAACAGGTGCAATATCAGCATAAGTTTCCTCCCTTGACAGGAAGGTGTTAACTCCTTTATTCCCATCCTCAGCTGCAGAAACTAAATTCGGAAGATCTCTGTATGCATCCGGTCCGACAACCACGTCCACAATTTTTTCTTCTTCTAGAAGTTTTTCTTTCAGCCGCTCAGCCATACAACCCAAAACTCCAATTGTCATTTCAGGTTTATTCTTTTTTGCTCTATTGAAATCAGTTAATCTTTTTCTAACCGTTAATTCAGCTTTTTCCCGAATTGAACAGGTATTTAGGAAGATCACATCTGCCTGGTTGAAATCCGAAGTAGTATCAAATCCGTTTTCTTTCATGATAGAAGCCACAATCTCAGAATCTGAGAAATTCATTTGACAACCATAACTTTCTATATATAGCTTTCTGGATTTACCAGTATTTTCCTCCGCTGTAGTTTTATAGTCACAAGCTTGTGCCTCTTCTCCAGAGATAATATCTATATCTTTAATCAAATTACTCATGTAATTAAATGCTTTAGGGATGCGAAATTAATAAAATGCAGACAAAATGGCAGTTTATATTGCTCTTTTTATTCTTAGGGAAAGTTGAGATCAAAGTACCAATCCAAAATTTGAAAACGGAATCTTCAATTGTTCTCCAAAATATTGATGTTCTTCAGTGATATTTAAGTTGGAAACACCAAGCCCTAAAAGCCGAACAGCTTTAGGTAGGTTTTCCTGATCTAAAAGTTCTTTTGCTATCTCCCAAATGGTTTCCTTTTCGGGATATTGATCCAGGGTTTTACTTCTAGTTTGCTGTGTGAAATCAGAATATTTGATTTTCAAAGTAATCGTGCGGCCATTTACTCCACTTTTCTTTAACCTTTTTAATAGTTCTTGATTGATAGATTTTAAAGATTCTTCTATCTCAGAATTCGTGATAAGATCCCTTTCAAAAGTATTTTCTGCACTCAATGATTTACGAACCCTGTGAGGTTGAACTTCTGAGAGATGAATGCCTCTAACAATATTAAAGTAATGTAATCCTGATTTGCCAAATTTTTTGGTAAGAAATTGGAGTGAAAACTGTTTCAAATCAGCACCATTGTGAATACCGATTTCCTGCATTTTTTCAGCAGTTACTTTCCCAATTCCAAAAAACTTGCCGATCGGAAGTTTCTCAAGGAATTCTTCCGCATCCTCAGGTAAAATATAAGCCTGACCGTTTGGTTTGTTTAAATCTGAGGCAATCTTGGCTAGAAATTTATTGTAAGAAACTCCTGCGGAAGCATTCAGTCCTGTCTTTTCTTTGATCTTCCATCGGATTTGCTTTGCAATTAGAATAGCTGATTTTAGTCCTTTTTTGTTTTCTGTTACATCTAAGAAAGCTTCATCCAATGAGAGCGGTTCAACCAAATCTGTGAATTCGTAAAAAACTTCACGTATCTGTCTTGAAATTTCTTTGTATCGATCAAATCTTGGTTTTGCAAAAATTAAATTTGGACACTTCCGGGCAGCCATCATCGATGACATGGCAGAGTAAATTCCAAACTTCCGAGCTTCATAACTTGCTGCCGCTACCACACCCCTTGATTCACTTCCTCCCACTACCAATGGTTTACCTCTCCATTCAGGGTGATCCATTTGCTCTACGGATGCATAAAACGCATCCATATCGACATGGATAATTTTCCGGATTGGGTTAGGATTTTTTTCTTCCATTAAGCACTTCTAAGATTGCTTGTGATTTCAGCTCACATTCTTCGTATTCCTTAGAGGCATCTGAATCTATTGTGATGGCACTTCCAACTCCAAAATAAAGTTTTTTTGTTTCCAAATCGGCAATAATACTTCGAATCACAACGGAAAAGTCAAAATCTCCATTTTCATCAATCCAGCCAAAGGCACCTGAAAACCAGTTACGTTTAAATGATTCTAATTCATCAATTAACTCCATAGTTCTTATTTTTGGAGCACCTGTCATAGAACCCATAGGGAATGTTGCCTGAATTATTTTTTTAAAGGTGGTATCTGGTTTCAAAATCGAACTTATGGTAGTAATCATTTGGAAGACCTTTGGAAGGGAATAAATTCCAAATAGTTCTTCAACTTTCACTGAACCTATTTCAGAAATTTTTGAAAGGTCATTTCTGGTCAAATCCGTAATCATTAAGTTTTCAGCGCGTTCTTTTTCACTGGTTAATAATGATTTTTTGTTTACTTCGTCATCAATTTCAGTACCACCTCTTTGAATAGTTCCTTTGATGGGTTGAGCAATTAATCTTGAATTTTCTTTTTTTAAAAATCTTTCTGGCGATGCAGAAATTAACCATTTGTCTTCAGCTTTGAAAAGAGATGCAAAAGGCATGGGAGAAATTTTTTGAAGTTTAAAAAAAGACGCAATTGGGTCCCAAATAGTAAAACTTCCTTCAAAGGCTTGACAAAAATTCATTTCGTATGTATCGCCCTCCCTGATATATTTCTGAATTGTCTCTACACTCTTGATATATTCACGTTTTGTAATTTGAGCTTTAAGTTCACATTTGATTTTATCATCCGGTAATTCAATGGTTTTGATTTTCCTCCAGAACTCCTCTGTTAGTTTTGTTTTGCTTTTTATATAATTTTCTTCAAAACAAAAGCATAATTCAGCAGCGAAAAAACATAGATCGGGTAAGTTTATAATAGGTGAATTTTTACTACTTAAAGATTCAAGTGAGTTCTTAAAATCATATCCTATGATTCCAATCTTAACCAGATTTAATTGTTCATTCCATAAATCATCTTCATTAATTTTTTTATTTCCAGCGAAAAGTAAATTACTAAAAGCTTTTTGCGGATAGGTATAGTTATTTCCATCAAAATAGGATAGATAATCATATTGCTGGCTTACCCAATAAATCAATTTTGGCTTCCAAAACTGAAATTTGGGGAGATATTTAAAATCGAATTCTTGCATTTGAAGACAAAAAAAAGAGGAATTCTCATGAATTCCTCTTCTAATATTATTTTGATTCTAATTAATCAACCGCTTTAACATCTAAAGAAAGCGATACTGTGTTATAAATAAATTTATCTTTTGCTTTATCCACTGCAGTAGCCTCGTCACCATACGCAAGACCCCAAGCTGTTCTATCAATATTAAAACCAGCTTTTGCTACAACTGCACCATTATCAAGGCTAACTGTTGCTGGGAACTTGATGTTTTTAGTAGTGCCTCTCATTGTTAAATTTCCGCTGATCCAATGAGTTGGATTTTCAGGAGAAAGTTCAGAAGATGATTTTGGAGTATTCTCTGTCTCAAACTGCTCTTGATCAGCGATTACATCACCTGCTGAAAAAGACTCTACGTTAGTAATTTCGAAAGTTGCTCTGGGATGGTTTTCAGCATCAAAGAAATCTGCAGATTGAAGATGACCCCATAGTTTGCCATAGCTGTCATCTGTCTCTTCCATATCTTCAATTTTTAATCCTGTAATATCAAAGGTGAATTTACCTCCAGTGATTTCTTGGCCTTGTACAGCTAGAGATCCTTCAACAGCAGGAATTTTACCAAAATGTTGGCCAGTTGGCTTGTAGCCTCTCCATGCGATTGTAGTAGCGTCTTGTACAATTTCTAAAGTTTTTCCTTCTGCAGCTGCAACTTCTTGAGCTTCAGTAGTCTCGACAGTATCAGCTGGTTTGCTACAAGAGAATGTTATCATCGCTGCTGCAATGAATAATCCAGATAGTTTAATAGTTTTCATTTGGTTTAAATAAAAGGTTGAATGTTTTGCAAATTTATATGTATATACATCTAAACTCAAAATTTTTCTAAAAGTTTCATTATGTAAAATAAACTTGCAGGAAAGTTATTTTTAGATTTGAATACGATAACAATCAAAATATATATGGCATTAATTATTCCAATAGAATCTAGAGAGCCCAGAATTGGACAGAATTGTTGGTTAGCACCTAACGCTACACTAGTAGGCGATGTTGAATTGGGAGAAAATTGTACGGTTTGGTTTAATGCTGTATTAAGAGGTGATGTTCATTTTATCCGAATAGGTGATGATTCTAACATACAAGATGGGGCGGTAATCCACTGTACTTATCAAAAATTCCCCACAATTATTGGCAATAAAGTTTCAATCGCCCACAATGCGATTGTGCATGGTTGCACTATCGAAGATCGCGTTTTAGTAGGAATGGGAGCGATTGTAATGGATGGTGCGCTAATAAAATCAGGAGCAGTAATTGCTGCAGGAGCAGTAGTATTAGCGGGAACAGTGGTTGAAGCAAATTCCATTTATGCTGGTATACCTGCCAAAAAAGTTAAAGATACAGGAGAAGCCATGCTACAAACCATAGAACGTACAGCAAGGAATTATCCAATGTATGCTGAATGGTATAAGAAGTAATTTTTTTTACGCAGAAAATGTTTTTTTAATTTAGGGAAAGATTAAAGTTGTTTTTTTTGTTAAAAATTGAATTATTTTGCTATTTTTCTAATCTAAATTCATTTTTCATGGTTTCAAACTCATTTTTTTCTTCTCTGGTGAAGAGGCATATTTTAATTTTATTGGCCGTTCTTTTCCTATTATTCAATTTTTTGTTGAATTATTTTCTTCCTTCAGAAAATGCTCTAGACCTAAAATTTGCTTATTCTGTGGATCAGGCATATTTCGCGATAAGTAATTTATCAAAGCCTGATAGGGAAATTTACAGACTAGGGATTTGGGCACTAGATTTCCCTTATATGATAGTATATGGATTATTGGCAAGTGGACTTTTATTTTATTTATGGCGCAATAAAGTAATCGTCCTTATACCATTATTTATTGTATTTTTTGATCTTATTGAAAACATTCTCATCATTAGTATTCTAAACAATTATCCTATTGAAAAACCGGTTTTAGCTATTATGGCTTCAATAACAACCACATCGAAATGGATATTTGTAGGTTTACTCTTATTATCCATTTTAATTGGGGCTTTAAGGCTAATGAAAACTATGCGGAATCATTCAATTTTAGTTAATGAATCAGAAGTTGAGAAAATATAATCTTTAGACAATTTATAAGGCTTTGGTTTTTGAGGAAATTTGACTTATTTGATGTAAAGTGGGAACCACTTAATTATCAGTAATTCAAAGTATCGAAAGATGAAGGAAGAATATTTCAAGTGGCATTCAAATTACCTGCAAAGAGATGTGGAAATGTTGGTTTTTGGCCATGCTGGCTATCCCGTTGTTGTTTTTCCAACTTCAAAGGGCTCTTTTCACGAAAACCGGGATATGGGATTAATTGCTTCGGCTCAATGGTATATTGAGCAAGGACTAGTTCAAATCTATTGTCCGGAAAGTAATGACAAGAATAGTTTTTATAATAAAAATGTCCATCCCCATCAGCGGATCCAACAGCATGTAGCATATGATAAGATGATTTGCCATGAAATTGTAGAACGGATCAGACTAAATACGCGAGTAGGGAAGGTTGTCATGGCGGGGTGTAGTTTTGGAGGTTACCATGCCGCAAATTTTGCATTTCGACATCCTGGCTACGTCAGTCATATGTTTAGTATGTCAGGAGCCTTCAACATTCGTGACTTTATGGATGGATATATACATGATGATATTTACTATAATAACCCATTGGAGTTTTTGGGAGCTTTAAATGATCGTGAATTATGGAATATGGATATTGTCCTTGGTACCTCAAACTGGGATATTTGTTATGATGCAAATTTAAAACTACATGAGGCATTAAAAGAAAAAGGACTTAATCATTGGTTAGATGTTAGACAAAACAGGCAACATGATTGGGAAGTTTGGAAAGAAATGTTTCCCCATTATTTGTCTCGGATAAAATTTGATTAATAAAAAGACCTCAAAAATCACCTTTTAAAAATATTAAGAATGAAAAAAATAGGAATACTTTTCGGTATGGAGGATACGTTTCCTCAGGCTTTTATAGATAGAGTAAACCAAATAGCACCATCTGGCATTGCTGCGGAAGAAGTCAAAATTGATAAAGTGATTCAAAATCATCTTTCCGAATATGCTGTAATCATTGATAGGATATCACAAGATGTTCCGTTTTATAGAGCTTATTTAAAAAATGCTGCTTTAACTGGTACCGCTGTGATCAATAATCCTTTTTGGTGGAGTGCAGATGATAAATTCTTCAATAATGCGCTTGCTGATCAACTAGGAGTTCCTCTTCCAAAAACAGTTTTACTTCCATCCTCCAAACATCCTGATGATACTACAAGTAAATCATTCAGGAATTTAGCTGCTCCTTTGGATTGGAATGGAATGTTTGAATACATCGGTTTTCCTGCTTATATGAAACCTTATGCAGGTGGGGGATGGAAAAATGTCTACCGTCTGGAAAATAAAGAAGAATTCTTTCAAAAACACCCAGAAACAGGACAATTGGTTATGCTTCTACAGGAGGAAATTGTGTTTGATGAATATTTCAGGGTCTATTGCTTAGGTGGAAAGGCAGTACGAATTATGGATTATGAACCAAGGAATCCTCATCATTTGAGATATGTCGTCGATAAATCACCAACTTCAAAAAAACTCTTGGCCACTGTAAAGGATTACACCATTCGACTTTGTAAAGGATTGGGCTATGATTTTAATACGGTGGAGTTTGCAGTAAGAGATGGGATTCCTTATGCAATTGATTTTGGTAATCCAGCTCCTGATGCAGATGTAAATTCTGTTGGTCAGGAAAACTTCGATTGGGTTGTAGAAGAAGCAGCAAAAATGGCTATTAGCTATGCCAAAGCACATAAGCCGGGGAAAATAAATTTAACATGGGGAACATTTATTCGAGATGCTGCATCCAGTGCAAAGCGCTTTTAATAAGTAATTAATCTTTTCATGAAAGAGAGAGAAAGAAAATTACCCAAATTCACTTTGGGAGTTGAAGAAGAATATCAGATCATAGATCCAAATACAAGAGACCTAAGATCCCATATGTCAAAGATTGTTGAAGGAGGTAAAATCCAGTTGAGAGAACAGGTCAAGGCGGAAATGCATCAATCTGTTGTTGAGGTTGGAACAAATGTTTGTGAAAATATTGCACAGGCGAGGAGAGAAGTTTCCTTTTTGAGGAACAAAATATTTGAATTGGCGCAAAAGCAAGATTTGGTAGTTGGAGCAGCTGGAACTCACCCTTTTTCTAAATGGCAAGACCAGGAAATAACCGATGACTCTAGATACCATGAAATTGTAAATGAATTAAAGGACATTGCTCGTTCAAATCTGATTTTTGGACTTCATGTTCATGTAGGAATCGATAATAGAGATATTGCGCTTCAGCTAATGAACCAGGCATGCTATTTTCTTCCCCATATTTATGCCCTTTCTACTAATTCACCTTTTTGGGAAGGACGTGATACAGGATTCAAAGCTTTTAGAGCTAAAATATTTGCGAAGTTCCCCAGAACTGGCTTACCAGAGTACTTTGATTCAGTGCAATCTTATGATAATTTTCTTGAGATTTTAGTAAAGACCAATTGTATCGATAACCCCAAAAAAATCTGGTGGGATTTGAGAATGCATCCATTTTTCAGCACAATAGAATTCAGAATTTGTGATATGTGCCTCACTGTGGATGAGACAATTTGTATTACTGCATTGATCCAAGCCGTGGTAGCAAAGCTATATAAGCTACTAACTAGTAATACCAGTTTTAATATTTATAGGATTGCATTAATCAGAGAAAATAAATTTCGTGCAGCAAGAAATGGAATAGAAGGTAAATTGATAGATTTTGGTAAAAAGACTGAAGTACCAACTCAGGATTTGATTTTGGAATTGCTTGAATTTATCGATGATGTAGTAGATGAATTAGAAAGTAGAGATGAAATTAATTATGTCTACCAAATGCTAAAAAATGGTACAGGGGCTGATCAACAGCTTGCAGTATTCAAAGAAACTCAGGATTTAACGAAAGTTGTTGATTTTATTACTGGTAAGTTTAGGCAAGGGATTCATTCCCTTTGATTATCTTTGTAAAGTATTTAAAGAAGAAGAATCGTGCGCAAGAAAAAGATAAATCTGGCAATCTTGGACATGTATGATGGTGAAGTTAACCAAGGCATGCGATGTATCAAGGATATTTTAGACAGGTTTTCCGATCAGATTTCCTATAGAGTTTATGATGTAAGAGGGCAATCACAGTTGCCAGATATCTTGGAATATGATTTATATATTTCTACTGGCGGGCCAGGTAGTCCCCTTGATGGCAACGGAAACTGGGATCTGAAGTATTTTGATTTACTCGACCAAATCTGGATTTGGAACCAAAATCATTCGCATAAAAAGCATATTCTTTTGATTTGTCATTCGTTCCAAATGGCATGCAGGCATTTTGGTTTAGGTAAACTCAGTAAAAGGAAATCTACTTCATTTGGAGTGATGTCTATCCATAAAACCCAAGAAGGTTTAAATGATCCTTTATTCCAAAATTTGGATAATCCATTTTGGGCTGTCGATTCGAGGGATTATCAGGTTCTGCAGCCAAATCATAAAAAATTCCATCTTTTGGGAGCTAAAATTATTGCACTGGAGAAAATCAGAACTCACGTAGAATATGAGAGGGCAATAATGGCGATAAGATTTTCTGATGAAATCATAGGTACTCAATTTCACCCAGAGGCTGATCCAGTAAGTTTTTTGGCACATTTGAAAAAACCTGAAGTGCGAGAAAAAATTATCGAAACAAAAGGAAAGGCAAAGTTCAGAACAATGTTGGAGCACTTGGTCGATGAAAATAAAATCTATAAAACCAACGAAACCTTAATTCCTAATTTTTTGGAGCAATCGATAAGAAAAATCAAAGCAGATAAAATGCCTACTCTCATTTAGATTTTATGATCCCTTCTTTAAGAGAAAAATTCAATGCAGAGTTTTCGAAAGATAAGTATGATGCTTTCTTGAAAGATATTGCCAATGATTTTGATTACGCACCAACTTTCAGAATTGCAGAGACACCATTTTTCATCCCAGATGATTTAAAAAATAAAATTATTGATGCTTGTGACCAAGTTATCTCTTTTATCCAAAAGCCTGATTTCAAAGATATTACCCAGCGATCGATTGATTTAAATATTTCTGTTCCGAATGAAGATGATCATACTCAGTTTTTGGCAATAGATTTTGGAGTTTGTGAGGAGGATAACAAATTAGTACCTAAGCTTATTGAAATTCAGGGTTTTCCATCAGTATTCAATTTTCAATATAATCTTTTCAAAAAGTATCAAAGTTTTTATCCATTTACTGAAAATGCAACCCCTTACTTAAGTGGATTAGATGATGTATCTTATCTAGAACTACTCAAAAAAGTAATTGTGAAAGATCACAAGCCTGAAGAGGTTGTCTTACTTGAAATCGAGCCTGAAAAACAGAATACTAAGATTGATTTTTATTATTGCAGTAGAGATTTAGGAATACCCATCGTTTGTGTTTCTGAAATTATTAAGGAAAATAGAAAACTGTTTTACAAAAATCCAGAAGGAAGGGAAATCCAGATTAAGAGAATTTACAATAGAGTGATTTTTGATGAATTGGAATTGAGGAAGGACTTAAAACTAGCATTTAGTTTTGAAGAAGAACTTGATATTGAGTGGGCAGGTCACCCAAATTGGTACACAAGGATTTCAAAATTTATTTTACCTTATCTCAAAGGTCCTTACTTTATTGAAAGCAAGTTATTGAGTGAAATACGGGAAATCCCCAAAGACTTGGAAAATTATGTTTTGAAGCCGCTGTTTTCTTTTTCTGGAAGCGGAGTAAAATTCCATGTGACTCAGAAGGATATCGCAGAAGTCAAAGAAAAAGATCTTTACATTCTTCAAAAGAAAGTTCATTACTCGCCTGTACTCAAATCACCCGATGGAAATGTAAAAGTGGAGGTAAGAATTTTGGCTCTTTGGCCCGAGGACGATCCTAATCCTACTTACGTTGGCAACTTAGTTAGACTAAGTAGAGGTGAAATGATTGGAGTGAAATTTAATAAAGACAAAGATTGGGTTGGTGGGTCGATTGGATTGTTTGAAAAATGAAAAGCCGGATAACCGGCCATTTTAAGGATTCCATTTTTCCGGGTTTTTTCTCCAGGATTCTAGAGATTTCAGAGTTTCTCCAGTAATATACTTTTTTTCAATAGCTCTGGGTAGCAAAGCTTCGTAGTGACTTAAACAGATTAATTTCACATTCGCATTTTTAAAATTAGTAGCTGCGATCTCAAAGCCATAGCTAAAAATTGCAACCATGCCCAAAACTTCGAAACCTGCTTTTCTAAGGTCTTCCACTGCTTTAAGAGAACTGCCGCCAGTAGAGACTAAATCTTCTACGACCACTACCTTTTGACCTTGAGTAACCTTTCCTTCGATCATATTTTCCATCCCATGACCTTTGGCTTTAGATCGCACATAAATAAATGGAAGATCTAGATCATTGGCTATAAGTGCTCCTTGGGGAATACCAGCAGTTGCAACTCCGGCAATTGCCTCTGCGCCCGGGAAATTATGAATTACACTTTTGACTAACTGGTTTTTAATCAGGTTTCTTACCTCTGGAAATGATAAGGATAACCTATTATCACAATATATCGGTGACTTCCATCCTGATGCCCACGTAAAAGGCGAATCTGGTTGGAGGCGAATTGCTTGAATTTCCAGTAATTTATCAGCTACTTCTGCAGCAACACTTGAGTCTAATATTTCCATACCCCAAAAATAAGTGATAAACTTTGTGGAAGGTTGTTGCTGCTGATTTTTTTATGCATTTTTGATCTCGACAGAAAATAAAGACTCAAATTTTTTATGAGAATTTTTGTAAACGACAAACCATTAGATCTACTCTCCTATGAGGAGATAGATGGTAGAAAAAATTATGAGTCTATATATCATCAGCCTGATGAATTGTTAAATCAGGTGGAATGGAAAGACGATGTACTTTTTCATGAACCTTCTCATGATCTGATAATAAAAATTTTATATGTCTTAAGAACAAGAAAGTTGAAAGACCTTGATTCTATTACTTTCGTTACAAAAGATAAATCTACTTTGAAGAAGTTTGTGAAAAGTAGATTTATGATCATCAAAGCCGCTGGTGGAGTAGTAACAAATAGAAAAAGCAAAGTACTATTGATCTTTAGGTTAGGGAAATGGGATTTCCCAAAAGGTAAATTTGAAAGAGGAGAAACTCCGGAGCAATGTGCTATTAGAGAAGTTGAAGAAGAATGTGCTATTAAAGTTAGATCTAAAAAACACCTTTACAATACCTGGCATACCTACACTCAAAATCGAAAAAGTATTTTGAAGAAAACCTATTGGTACGAAATGGAGTGTATTGATGATAAAAATATGGCTCCACAAAAAGAAGAAGGAATTGAAGATATTAGATGGTTTTATGAGCCAGACGCTAAAATTGCCTTAGTGAATTCATATCCATCGATGAGATTTTTATTTAAGCAATTCATTAAAAATCATCCTAAACCTCAGATTTTGTAGGGAAGGAATTCTGAGACATCACCACCATATCTATGAACTTCTCGAATCACAGTGGAGCTGATTGCTGCAAATGGAGGAGATGTGATTAGAAATACAGTTTCTAAATCTTCATTTAGATATCTATTCATTTGACAAATGGTATTTTCATATTCAAAATCAGTTGTATTTCTCAGCCCTCTGATTAAATAACCCGCATCATGTTTTTTTGCTAAAGTGGAAGTTAACTCATTGTAGACAACTACTTTAACAGAATCAATATCTTTATAGACCTCCTCTATTTTTTTTACCATCAAGTCTATATCAAAATATCGATTTTGTTTCGTAGAGTTATAGCCAATTCCAATAATTACTTCATCAAAAAGTTTTAAGCTCCTTATGACAATATCGTGATGTCCCATAGTGAATGGGTCAAATGAACCTGGGAAAATGGCTGTTTTTTTCATTATTAGTCAAATTGCCAGTAGGTTTCAAATAATCCTCCTGATTTTAAATGCTTAAATCCGTGAGAGTAGTTTTGATTTGAATGAGGTGTTTTGACACGGAAATGATGGAAATAAGCCATTCCCCATTCATCGGTGATTTCATGTTGATTGGAAGCTCCGAAAACACTTATTCGGACATGGTTTTTATCGAAATTCAATTGACTTATAAGGATGCTTACATATTTCAAAAGATCCTCTTTGGTTTGTATTTCAAAAATGTTAAAAACGCTTAATTCTTGATCAGTAAAAGCTGCTGCATAAAAATAATTATCTAGCACACAAACGAGGATTTCTTGGCCTATTAAATTGAAACGTTCTTTGAATAGGTAAGAAAGAAAGGAAGTAGCTCCATGAAAGAAACTTAAATCTGAAAACCTGGCTTCTAATGATTTTTTGGTTTTTTCAGAAAGAAAAGATACTAATTGGATATTGTTGCTATCGAGGGGGTTTGCAAAATAAAAGTTGTTTTCATTTAGTTTCCCAACGAATGAGAGATAGGTATCTTCTTTCCCAGGGGAATATAACACTCCAGGAACAAGGCTGAATTCCAACTGATGGAGAAAAACTTTTGTAGGTAAATCCAATCTTAAAAATTGATCGGATATAAGCAGAGCATCTAAGTTTTCCTTGTCCAAATCCACATATAAATGAATTGCAATATTTGCCTGATTCTTATCCTTGGCAAAAATGGCTATTGAATTTGGAAATAAAAAAAGTGATAAGCCTGTGGTATCAGCCACATCGAACTTATCACTTTTGTATACTTTAAGGTTGTTTTCCAAAATCCGTATGGATTATTTCCAGTTACCTTCGGTAGAGGCATCTGTTCTAGAACCTACTTTTAGAGCTTTCTCATTGTTGTTTAGTCTTCTTTCAGGATTGATCGGGGCAGGGTCTCTGATTTCAAATACTGCAATTTCATAACTATTTCTTTCGATCTTATCAGCGAAAAACTCGAATCTCTTTCCTCCTGAACCAGGAACCACCGCTAAAGCCTCCAAATTGAAGTCTGGATACTTTCTCTCATTAAATAAAGAGTCTAGAACGTTTACAGAACCTAGCGTGTCAAAAGTAACAGTAGTTTCTTCTTTACCGTATTCCAACAATTTGGTTGTTTCCGTTCTCTGTACAAGCCATATTTTTCCATCCTCGATAAATTGCTTCAAACTGTCCCAATTGTCTGCATATTTTCCATTTGCAGCCTGATAAGCCAATTCAGCATCACGAAGCATTTGAAGTTTCTCGATAATTGCAGCTTCGGTCAAAGCAATTCTTTTCTCTGTTTCCACAACATCATCTACACCTTTCCAAAGAAGGTAACCAAGACCTAGAGCAGCTAAGAGGAAGACAAAGGATAATACTTTAGTTAGATTCATTTTGATTAAATTTTAAATCAAGGTAAGGTTGAAGGTTTTTTTAACGTGCTATTTTATGGAAATATTTCCAAAATTAAAATATCCTTTCCACAAACCTAGTTCCTCCAGCGAATTTATTCTCCAAAAGATTTGATGAAGGGATTCCTGAGGCAGTGAACGGATATCTTCAATACTCATCCAAGCTATTTCATTTAATATCTGGAATTGTTTACTAAGTTCGGGATCTTCTCCGAGTTTTAAACTACCTCCGGTGGATTTTAAGCTAAAAAAATGCTCCATTGCATGTAGAGGAGGGGCTAAAAACTCATGAATGAATAAATATTTGTGAATTTTAACATTTAGACCGGTCTCTTCTTTAAATTCCCGGATTAGATTTTCTTCGGCATTTTGCCCATAAACCATTCCACCTCCCGGAACAGACCATAAAATCTTTCCATTTCCCATCAGATGTTTGACCATCAATAATTTATTGTTCTCAATTAGAATCCCATTTACACGAATGCGTAAATGATTTCCAAATTTTGATTCTATTTCCTTGCTGATTTCGTCTTTTGACATTTACATTAGCTTATATGCCTAAAGATAATCAGCACATACCGAAGCCATCGGATTTATTGATCAAAAATTTCCCTTTTCCTCCTACCACAGGGCAAAATGAATTTTTCAGAAAAATGGATCAATTCTTAAATTTAGATGCTTCCACTCAACCTACATTTGTTTTAAGAGGGTATGCCGGTACAGGTAAAACTTCAGTTATTTCTGCTTTGGTAAAAAGTTTGCCTCGACTAAACATGAGAGCCTTGTTATTGGCGCCTACAGGTAGGGCAGCAAAAGTCATGGGGAATTACAGTAAAAGGGCTGCTTACACCATTCATAAAATCATATATAAGCCAAAAGGAGAGGATGGAAGTTTAGGTTTAGGGTTCATACTTCAAAAAAATTATTATAAGGATACAGTATTTATTGTAGATGAATCATCCATGCTGGCTGATGATGGGGGAATTTCAGGTAATCTTCTGGGAGATTTAATTCGATTTACTTTTCAAGGTTCAGGTAACCGAATCATTTTGGTTGGAGATACAGCACAACTACCTCCTGTAGGAAGCGATTTTAGTCCAGCTTTGGAGTCAAGCTATTTACAGAAGCATTTTCGCTTGGATTCAGATCAAATTGAGTTGACAGAAGTTATGAGGCAGAAGCTTGAATCCGGAATTCTTTACAATGCAACGAATCTTAGAAACCAGCTAAAAAATGATCCTCCAATAATTCAGATTACAACCAACACTTTTAAAGATACTTTTAAGATGACAGGTGAGAGGTTAGAGGATGGATTAAGATATGCTTATGATAAATATGGGACAGAGAATACGACCATTGTTACCCGATCAAACAAAGCTGCTGTACAATACAATTTATATATTCGAAAAGTAATTCATTTTTTTGAAGACGAAATCAGTTCAGGGGATTTGTTGATGATAGTTAAGAATAACTACACGTATATGGCTGAATCTGAAAAGGTAAATTTCTTGGCAAATGGTGATATGGCAGAGGTGATGAAAATCAGGTCTTTCGAAGAATTGTATGGCTTCCGTTTCGCAACACTGGAATTGAGGTTATTAGATTATCCAGAGGAACCCCATTTTGAGGCAAAAGTACTATTGGATACACTTTATTCTCCAAGTCCTTCTTTGACAAGAGATCAATACAGAAGTCTTTACCAGCAAGTATCAGAAGATTATGCAGATGTAGCGAGTAAAGCTGAACGGATGGAACTGATTAGAAAAGATCCTTATTTAAATGCCCTTCAGGTTAAATTTGCCTATGCTTTGACTTGCCATAAGGCTCAAGGAGGCCAATGGAAAGCAGTATTTGTGGATCAAGGTTATTTGAAGGAAGATCAGGTGGATAAGGATTTTACCAGATGGTTATATACAGCTATTACCAGAGCTACAGAGGAACTTTATTTAGTGAATTTTAACCCTTTGTTTTTTGTAAAGACTTTGGATGAAAATTTATAGAGCAGGTTTCCTTTTCTTTTTTGGCAAGGTTTTTACATCCATGTAACTCAATAGTATTATAATGCGTTATTTGATGCTATTCAAAAAAAATGAATATTTGAAAATAATTAGATAGTAAAATCATGAAAAAATTAGCAATCCTATTTAGTCTCTTTGCCGTCGCTTTGGTTTTTCATGCAAATGCCCAAGAAGCTACTGGAGCCGCGATAACCTTCAAGGAAAAGTCTATTGACTTTGGAGATATTACCCAAGGAGATGTGGTCTCGCACACGTTTGAGTTAACCAACACAGGTAACGCTCCACTAATCATTTCAAATGTAGCCGCAACTTGTGGATGTACAGTCCCAAGCTGGCCAAAAGAGCCAATTGCTCCGGGAACAACTGCAGAAATTAAAGTTGTTTTTAGATCGACAGGAAAACAGGGAAAGCAAAACTCAGTAGTAAGGATTTATTCTAATGCTTCCGAACCCATTGAAAAAGTATCCTTGATCTCGAACGTCCTGCCAAAAACTTACTAAATCAAAAATTTGAATCGAAGCCTTCTGAATTTCAGGAGGCTTTTTTTTGATCTTGAAAACCCGGGCAATGATCAAATTGCTTTATACTTTTTCGAATACTAATCTATAATGCTCCATTATCTCTTTTTCGAAACAAACGCGATTTGGGCTAATTTTGAAAACCTCAATTTGGTGTCTGAATTCTTTATCAGTAAGGAATCTGGGAAGCAATGATGCATAAAGCCAATACTTCTTCAGATTAAATTTTCTAAACTTTTTTCTCCATTGGCCGATCGTTTCAATGTAATCGAGCCTCCCACTACTTTGAGAGATGAGTTTAAAACGTGGTTCTGCATTTCGGATCACCATTTCTGGTCCATAAGGGAGCCAAGAACCTGGGAATTCCTTAATCATTAATGCCAAAACATGTGCTGCTGATCCTTTCTCGGCATTTACATCGATGTCTTCGAAGTCGATCATATTCTTTCCAAAAGTCATCGTTTGCATGTAAAACCTTCCGCCTTTTGGTAATAATTGATCGAGGGTTTGAAAAAAATCTTTGTAAACCTGTTCTTGTTTCCCTGCTTTCCATTCTTCTACAGAACAAAAATGCTCCAATCCTCCAATGCAGGTAATGGCATCAAAAACCCCATAGTCTTCTGGTTTTACTGTACGGCAATCTTTTACCCGAACGTCCATGCCATTATTTATACAAGCTTGTGCTTGTCCTTCTGAAAGAGTTAGACCTATAGCAGAAGCACCTCTTTCTTTGGTGATATAGTTAATGAAAGGTCCCCATCCACATGCCATATCCAAGACTTTGCTTCCCTCTTTAATATTTAAACTATCTGCAATAAATTTATGCTTTGCCTTTTGTGCTTCTTCTAGTGACATAGAAAAATCACCGTCATATTTGGCACCACTATAGTCTCCGGTTTCTCCTATACTTAATCGAAATATATTGTCTATGGTGGTATATGTAAAATCCAGATCCTTTTTATCAGCCATTTTCTTTTCTTTAAGGGTAACAAATTAGGTAGATGAAACAAAGCGTCTTGAAAGTTTCCAGGATTGTATTTGTATCATAAACCTTGTCCTCATAATATAGACTAAAAAGATGGTCATTCCTATGACTGAGGAACTGCTCGAGAAAATCCCATTATTGTGTTACCGCTATTATTTAAAAGTTTTATGTTATTGGACTTTTCAACCTTTTGTCTAAAATCAGATACTTATTTCTTTCGAAAAGTGAATCTAGTCTTTAGGCCTCAATAGCATTTTTTCTATTGCGGCTGTCTCAATTTTTTCACGAGAATAATAAACTGGGAAGTACTGGTCTTTTGCCCATGGTTCGAATAAATTTTTATAAAATGGGCTTTCAGGGTTACCGGACTGCCCTGGTCCATTTGTACCAACTGCAGCATCCCAATCTTCTGTATTTACGATCATCCGGAAGGAGGCACCTGAAGTTTGTCTATTATTTCCACCGGTTGATCCAGGGGTATATGAATTTCCACCACGAGGCAAGGGGCCAACATCTAATTTTGCTTTGAGTTCGTCATTTACCAATCCCCCCAAAGCATGCGCCATGTAGGTATGTTTGAATTTTTCTTGTCCATATTGCCATTTACTCATATCCTCTCCAAGTATTTCTTCTAGGTTGGTAATCCCTTTTTCAAATGCCTCAGCAAGAAATTGATCTCTTCCCTGATTAGGGTTTGGGCCAAATCTGCTGTCAGGAGCAAAAATCCAATCCATTATCTTTTGCATCTGAATGCTTCTTATAATATCCTTGCCAGCATCAGGAATAAATCTGGCAGCCGCTAGGTCTCTGATCGCATTTTCCCAAGACACATAAATCGCCGCCTCAATAGAAGTTGGGTCTAACGTGAAATTCCAGTCTTTTAATCTTTCTTTTGCCTCTGCAGATTTACCGGTAAAAGGCAGATCCATCAGAAAGGGTACAAGCATCCGGGCTGGTATGGATTGGTAATCGACTTGGAGGGCTTTCATATCCTCCATATTCAATTTGTTCCCAGCACTAAGCACTTCTTCAATTCGATCTCCACGGAATGGATCTGCCCAAGTAAAACCTATAGCATCCCAATGCTCATAATCTTCAGGAACAATATTCTGATTGGCTGAAGCGAAGAAACCTTCTTTTGGATTAAGAGTATTTGGTTTTTGAATAATGGGTAAATAGCCATCCCATTCATACCTTCCATCTCCGGGCACAGGTACCATCCCGCTAAAATTTTTTCGGATAGGTGCGA
>NZ_JAHEBC010000174.1 GCF_024642405.1 Algoriphagus sp.
TTTATTTTGTACGCATCAACGATATCCAGGTGCCGCCTATGCAATGGAAGCTGCCAAAGACTTGGGAATTAAAACGATGACCGCGATTTTTTCCTGGGATAATTTACCAAAAGCAAGGTTAGCACTTAGAACAGACTATTATACAGTTTGGTCAGAACACATGGCTTCAGAACTTAAGTTTTATTATCCTGAAATTCCAAAGGAAAGAATTTTAATTACTGGTACGCCTCAATTTGATTTTTATAAAAAATCAGAAACAATAGTGTCAAGAGAGGAATTTGCCGAAAAATTCAAGTTAGATCCGAAAAAGTCTTGGGTTTGTTTTTCTGGTTCTGACTCCAAAACTTCTCCACATGATGCCGCATATCTTCAAGACGTAGCCGAGGCATTAAAAGACCAAAAGGATATTCAATTAGTATTCCGACAAGTACCTGTGGAAGGAGTTGAAAGATATCAGGAAGTGTTAACTAAGAATCCTGAGATTATTCACCTAAATCCAATTTGGCACAAAGGAAAATACTGGAATGAGTTTTATCCTTATCCTGAGGATATTGAGCATTTGGTCAATCTTAGTTTTCATTGTGCTACAGTCGTGAATATCGGTTCTACCATGGCTCTGGACTTTGGGTGGTTTGATAGCCCTGGGCTGTATTTGAATTATGATCATCAGGCAAATCAAACTTGGACAACAAATTTCATTTATAAATTCCAGCATTTCCAATCAATGGGAAAATGGGATGCTGTTGCATGGGCATATTCTAAAGATGAAATAAAACCAAGAATACGGGAAATTATTGATTCACCGGAAAAAGTAGCTCCGGACCGAAAGAAATGGATGAATAAAATCATCGGAACGGAAGAAACATTTGCTTCGGAAAGATTAGCAAATGTGTTGGATAAGTTAGTGAAGGAAAAAGGAAAAGAATTAGTTTAAGATGCATATTTGTTTTTTGTCTCAGGAATTTCCCTTAAACGGAGCTCTTCACGGAGGAATAGGAAGCTTTTTGTTGACATTTTCCTCTGCATTGATCAAAAGGGGAAATAAGGTTACAGTTATTGGGATCAATGGAAAAATATTCCATGACACCATTCAAGACGGTGTTAGAGTTGTAACATTTCCTAAAAGCAATGCTAAACTGATCGGATGGTGGAGAAATTTCGCCAGGATTGAGAAATTCATTAATGAACTTCATGAAAATCAACCAATTGATATCATTGAGGGTTCGGAATTAACCTTGGCTTTTCTAAATAGGAACCCTAAATTGAAATATGTCATCCGACTTCATGGAGGGCATCATTTTTTTGCAGAAGGTGAAAATAGAAAGGTTAATACATGGAAGGGATTCCAGGAAAAGAGATCCTTTTCTAAAGCAGATGGATTTATTGCCGTATCGGAGTATGTGAAAATGCATACTGCAAAATTCCTTTCTTATCACAATAAACCGGTGGAGGTAATTAACTATCCTATCGCTTTGGAGAAGTTTTATCCTGCAGATCCTACAAAAGTAAAACCTAATTCCTTGGTTTTTGCAGGAACGATTTGCGAGAAAAAGGGTATTCGCCAGCTTATACAAGCATTACCAATTGTAGCTGAGTCAATTCCTGATATTCATTTGGAGGTTTTTGGAAGAGATTGGCATTTCCCAGATGGGAAATCATATGTAGAGTTTCTAAAGGAAAAATTTACGAAAGAGGAACTGAAGCGAGTGACTTTTCATGGACCTGTATCGCATAGCCAGCTTCCAGGATATTATGAGCAAGCTGAAATTTGTGTTTTCCCTTCCCATATGGAAACACAAGGATTGGTTGCCCCAGAAGCGATGGCAATGGAGAAGCCAGTGATTTTTTCTAATACAGGACCAGGGCCTGAAACAATTGATCACGGGATCAATGGTTGGCTTTGTAATCCAAAGGATCCAAAAGACATTGCTTCCGTGATATTAGAAGCTTTGAGTCAAAAAGAAAATTTTTATAAAATAGGGAAAGAAGCCAGGAAAAAGGTTTTAGGGAAATTTGAGACTGGGTTGATTACTGACCGAAATTTAGAATTCTACAGAAAAATAAAGAATTCTTAATGCATTTTTTAGTGATAGGTCATGTTGATCACAAAAAATCGGATAATCAGTATTTTGCTTATGGACCTTATGTCCGTGAAATGAATCTTTGGTTTAAACACGTGGATCAAGTAACGGTGGTAGCACCACTAAATTCTCAAGCTTTACCAGATCCGATAGATCTTCCTTACCAGCATTCCAATTTACGTTTATTAGATATCCCCTCCTTTAATATTCAGTCAATATCAGGGATTCTAAATACGTTGATAAATTTACCAAGAATATGGGGGGTCACATGGAAAGCTATGAAGCAAGCAGATCATATTCACTTGAGATGTCCGGGGAATATGGGGTTAATGGCTTCGATTATACAAATATTTTTTCCTAGCAAGGAAAAGTCGGCAAAATATGCGGGAAACTGGGACAAGAATAGCAAACAGCCATTTACTTATAGATTACAGCAAGCAATTCTTACTAATACATTTTTGACAAAGAATATGCAGGTTTTGGTTTATGGAGAATGGCCAAATGAAAGTAAAAATGTAAGACCATTTTTTACTGCTTCTTATTCTAAAAATGAAATAGAAACAATTAATCAGAAATCTATATCGAATACTGGACCTATTCGGTTGATTTTTGTTGGGGGATTAAACTCGGGAAAACAGCCACTTATTTCGGCAAAAGTTTGTCTTGAATTACTTCAGAAAGGGAATGAAGTTTATTTAGATTATTATGGAGAGGGGCCTGAAAGGTCAAAAATCGAAAGCTTTATAAAAGAGAATGAACTTTCTGAGAGAATTATTTTACATGGGAATGTTCCTGCTCCTGAGGTGAAAAAAGCATTTCAAAACTCTCATTTCCTGATTTTTATTTCTCAAAGTGAAGGCTGGCCAAAAGTCGTCGCTGAATCTATGTTTTGGGCCTGCTTACCGATCACAACAGCAGTCTCCTGCGTACCTCAAATGTTGGGTTTTGGTGAAAGAGGTGAAATAGTAAACGATGATGTTGAAGAAATAACTTCAAAAATCCAGACCCTGATCGATAGCCCTGATTTATATTTGGAAAAAACTTCAAAAGCGGCGAATTGGTCCCGACAGTTTACCCTCGAAAAGTTTGAATCCGAACTTCAGACAGTATTAAATAGGCCATGAATCTGAAAGAATTAAGGATTCTTCAGATGATCGATAGTTTGGAAGTAGGTGGAGCCGAAAGGATGGCTGTGAATCTCGCAAACACATTTACAGAGCAGGGCATAGTCAATAAACTGATTGTGAGCAGGAATGACGGTCCTTTGACAAAACTCGTCCGGAATCAAGAATCTGTTAGGATTCTAGGAAAAAAGTCAACTTTTGATATCAAAGCATTTAGGAAATTGATCTCTGAAGTAAAAAGCTTTAAACCAGATATTTTTCACATTCATGGAACATCAATTTACTGGGGAGTTGGGCTTAAGTTTTTTTTTCCAAAAGTCAAACTCATTTGGCATGATCATCTTGGTATTTCACCTGAGGTAATTACCGAAAACCCACGCTCTGAATTGAAATGGATAGGGAAAAATATTGATTTCATTATTACGGCAAATGAGAGTACAGCAGAGTTTTGGAAGGAAAAGAGAATTATCCGCGATTCCTCAATTAAGTACCTTTCAAACTTCCCTTATTTAAAAATTGAAGAAAAAGTAAAAACAGATACTTTCACATTTCTACATTTGGCAAATTATCGATCCGAAAAAGGGCAAATGAATATAGTAAATGCATGCAAAATCTTGAAGGATAAAGGATATTCATTTCAGGTTAGGATGGTTGGACAAAGGGTAGATAAGAATTGGGAAGAAAAGGTCAGTAGTAAAATTAAAGATCTAGATCTGAATTCTGATGTAGCTTTGGAAGGTCCTTCAGATAATGTAGCAAAGGTTTTAACTCAGGTAGATGCAGGTTTGGTTGCTTCTGATAGGGAAGGACTTCCTGTTGCATTATTAGAATATGGGCTTGCAGGCCTTCCTGTTATTTCAACAAATGTAGGGCAGTGTGCTGAAGTATTGGGAAAAGGTGATTTTGGAATTTTGGTTCCAGTTAATAATCCAGAAGAAATGGCAAAAGCAATGGAGCATTTAATTTCATTACCGGATAAAGGTGTAGCTCTAGGGGAAAATCTTCAAATTCAAGTAAAGAACCATTATGGTGAACTACAGTTTATTTCTGAATATCAGAACGTTATAAACTCATTATTTAAGTAATTTTGAAAAATTGATAAAGTTTTTAATCCTTAATAAAAAACCACTGGTTTGGATTATCATTCATGCCTTTTTAGGAGTAACGGCTACAATTACTCCTTATTTGGTTATAGCATGGTTTTATGTAGTGGTTTTAACCTCAACTCCGTACTTTTTAAAGAAGCAGAGATCCCCATATATTCTGATTGCCCTGGTTCTTTATTTAATTTCATTTGAGCTACTTTCCAGAATGGCAAGAACTTCTCCCTTCATTCCTTATGAATTAGGGAAATATCTTCTTGCTTCAGGTATGATTTATGGGATCTTCCGGACAAAGACTTTTGGAAAGCTTGGATGGATTATGCTTTTATGTATGTTACCATCTCTCTTTATTGATTATTCAGGTGAAGTACAAAGATCAGATATCGTCTTCAATGTACTTGGTCCTATCAATGTGGCATTAGCCTGTATTTTTTTTAATAGACAAAAAGTTACTTCCAGACAGTTTAGTAATATCCTTAGAATGATGATTTACCCCATCATTTCAGTTTTAACCTATACAATTCTTAAAACTCCGGATTTCGACGAAGTAGAGTTTATTTTGGGAGCTAACGTTGATCTGAGTGGAGGTTTTGGTTCCAACCAAGTTTCAACGCTTTTTGGGCTTGGAGCATTATTTCTCTTTATAATTTTAATAAATCGATGGAAATTTTCTGGGTATTTATTGGTTGATGCTGCGCTTTTGTTTGGATTCTCATTTCAAGGTTTGTTGACATTTTCAAGAGGAGGAATGCTAGGTGCCGTTTTAGGAATTCTAGTGATACTATTTTTTATAAGAATAGCTACACCTTACCAGAAGAGAAAATATAATTTACCAAATATTGGGAAGTATGTTCTACCGGCACTCTTTGTTGGAATTATCGCATTTGTGGCTGTAGACGAAATTACTGGAGGAATGCTTTCTTTAAGATACCAAGGTGAAACGGCAGGTACCCTCCAAGGTACTAAAGAGAAAAATTTGTATTCAGTAACTACTGGCAGATTGGATATTTTTATAAGTGATGTAGACCTTTGGATGGATCATTTGTTTTTTGGTGTCGGAGCAGGAGCATCCAGATTTTTGCGTGAACATTTAAATGGAACAGTAGCTCACGTCGAACTAAGTCGATTACTGGCCGAACATGGAGCATTTGGTTTAGTTTATTTTTTGATTTTATGTTGGCTTGGAATCAAACTAATTAATTCCAATCCGAATCCTATGTTAAAAGGAATTCTTATTGCATTTTATCTTGTGGCAATTTATACCTCATTTCATGCTGCGATGAGGACTTTCGTGACTCCGGCCTTGGTTGGACTGAGTTTGTTGTTGATTAAAACATCAAAAAGTGAGAATACTTTATCTAGGAAACAAACTTCAAAAACACGGCTTCAACCCTACCTCAATAGAGGTATTAGGAGAGAAGTTGAAAGAGCTGGGTGAGGTAATTCAGGTTTCTGAATTTAGATCTCCCATCATTAGATTTTTGGATATGGTGAAAACCATATACATAAATAAGGCTAGTGTAAGCCTCGTCTTAATTGACACGTATAGTACGAATGGATTTTTAATGGCATATTATTCAGGTAAATTATGCCGTTATCTGAAGCTTCCCTACGTTCCTATTTTGCACGGTGGAGATCTCCCAAAAAGGTTGGAAAGATCTCCGGAAAAATGCAATGAATTTTTTAAGAATGCTGAATTTTTGGTCGCGCCTTCAGGTTATATGAAAAAGCAATTTCAGCTGAAAGGATATAATAACATCAAAATGATTCCCAATCAAATTGATGTAAACAAATTCAAGTATAAAGAAAGGGTATCTGCCAATCCTAATATTTTATGGGTTAGGTCTTTCAATCAGATTTATAATCCACTTTTGGCAATTCAGACTTTGAAACAGGTGCTCGAAAGTTATCCTGAAGCAACTCTTTGTATGGTAGGGCCCGATAAAGATGGTTCACTGGAACTTGTAAAAAATAGAGTAAAAGAGTACGGTTTGGAAAAGCATGTCAAGTTTGCAGGTAAATTATCAAGAAAGGATTGGTTTTTAGAATCTAGCAACTATGATATTTTTTTAAACACAACTAATGTAGACAATACCCCATTATCAATTATGGAAGCTATGGCCTTAGGGATGATTGTTGTTACCACCAATGTTGGTGGAATCCCATTCCTTTTTGAAGATGGAAAAGAAGGGATTATGGTGTCTCCCAATGATGCGGATATTTTATCACAAAAGATTGTGGAAATTGTCTCAAATCCAGACTTTGCTGCTTCTTTATCAAAAAATGCGAGAGAAAAATCCAAATACTGGGATTGGCTCTTTGTTCGTGAACTTTGGAAAAAAAACCTTGCTAAGGTAAAATGAGTTTGAAATCGCTTTTATTAGAAAATACAATTCTCCGTTTTGGAGATTTTATTTTGAAAAGTTCTTTTATTTCAAAACTTAAATATTGGAGAAAAACCACTTCCAATTCTGAAAGCGAACTTTATAAAATCCAGAGTGCAAAATTGAATAAGATTCTTAAATATGCTTCTGAGAGTAGCCCTTTTTACAAGTATTTGAATATTGAGGAAAATAAGAATCCCTATATCTGGCTGAAAGAATTCCCAATCCTAACCAAAAAAACGTTCAAGGCTAACCTAGAACATATTCTTACTGAGAAAGATGAAAAAAGATTAATTTCTATCATGTCCTCAGGGTCAACGGGGCCTCCTTCTAAAGTTTTTTTTAATAAAGAAGAACTTTCAAGCAATCGTGCATTGCAGATACTTTGGTGGGAGTGGGCAGGTTATGAATTTGGGAATTCTGTATTACAGACTGGGGTTAATATGAATCGAAGCTTGGAGAAATCTATTAAAGATAGATTGCTAAGCACGAGGTACATTGATGCGATGAAACATGAAGATAAGCAGATTCTAAAGGAATTGATTCATTTACAAATGAACCCCAAAGATCACTTTGTTGCTTATGCTTCAAGCCTTTACCTTTTTGCAAAAACTGCTTTGGAAAATAAGATTCTTGACGTCAAATTCAAATCAGTTATTTCACTCGGTGAAAAGTTGTTACCTCAATTCCGTGAAACAATAGAGCAGGCATTTTCATGCAAGGTATATGATACCTATGGAGCTTCAGAAGGTTTTTTGATAGCAAGTCAATGCAAAGAGGGTAATTACCATATCATGAGCCCTCATGTATTGGTAGAGATTTTAGATGAAAAAGGTGTAGAAGTTAAGCCTGGAGAAACGGGTAGAGTTGTCCTTACAGGTCTTGACAATTATACTACCCCTCTAATCCGATATGAAGTTGGTGATCTTGCAGTGAAGGGTGAAAATATCAAATGTAGTTGTGGGTTGGAATTGCCTATTCTGAAGGAAATTATAGGAAGACTTACTGATTTTTTAATTACTCCAAGTCAGAAATATATAACAGTACAGACTGTGGTTAGAATCTTGAAACAATTCTCAGAGATTGATCAGTTTAAAGTGATACAGACAGGGGTAAATGATTTTATTCTGGAATACGTATCACCAAAAAGCCAAGTAGATATTCGTGAACAAGCGATAAAAGAACAATTTGAGGAGGTCTTTGGAGAAAAATTAAAT
>NZ_JAHEBC010000498.1 GCF_024642405.1 Algoriphagus sp.
GGGTGGTTTTGCCTTAGAGTTTATTGTCAATAGGGTGACGGTGGTTAAAATAAAAAGCATTCCGATCCAATCCATCACGCCGAAATAAACTCCAAGCCAGACTACTGCGGTACCTGCTGCAGCTAATGGTTCTACGCTACAAAGCAAACTTGCGTAAGTCGCTCCGATTATACTGACAGAGCTTAGAAATAAATAAAAGGCGAGCACTGTCCCGAAAAGGATAATGTATCCAAAGGAAAGAAATGTTTCAAAATCCCAGATAACTTGAGTTTCCCAAGGTTTCATAAGAGGAACCATGATCAAACCGCCCAAAAACATTGCCCATCCCGTGACGGTGGCGGGGGAGAATTTTCGTAATAATCTTGCAGGATAAATAGTATAAAAAGCCAAAGCCACTGCAGAAAGTATTCCCCAAAGAAAAGCTTCACTGCTTATCACCAAGGTGTCAAAACTTCCATGGGTCACCAAAAGGAATGTTCCTGTAAGTGCCAATCCGAGAGCTATATATTCCGCCATTATAGGCCATCTTCGGTTTTTAACGGCAAAGTATGTTACGACGATAAGTGGTCCCAAGTACTGTAAAACCGTTGCGGTAGCGGCATTAGAAAGCGAAATGCTGTAGAAATAGGTGAATTGGACGGCAACCATGCCAAGTAAACTAAAAAGGAAAATTTGGATGATGTCAGTGAGTTTTTTCCAAATTTGGAAGGTGTCTCTTTTCCCTCTACTAAAGGAAAAAATCAATAAAATGGCACCTCCTAATAACAGTCTCCAGGATACTAGCCAAGTTGGGTTTATATCCTTTTCCTCAAAAAGAAACTGTGCGAAAGTACCTGAAATACCCCAAAAAATAGCTGAAACAATCACCATGATCACTCCTGGGACTTTTTGATACACAGTTGGGATATTCGTCAGTGAGATCATTCAAAAAGGAGATTGCATGGATAGTCTTAAATTCATTGATCTAAATCTCGAATCAATTTTACAGAATCAGAGATTTTGTTGACATGAAAAAATCGTTCATGAATAATCTCATGCTCAATAGTTTCATGCTCCCAAGTGATATGAAAGGGGATATGAATCCCAAAGCCTCCTAGATTTAAGACAGGTAAGATATCTGACTTAAGGCTGTTTCCCATCATCAGAAATTCATCCGCTGCAATGTCGAGATGTCGGATGAGCTTTTTGAAATCAGCCTCTTTCTTTTCACTCATCACTTCTATATGGTGAAAATGGTCCGCAAGTCCTGATTTTTTCAATTTACGTTCCTGATCAAGTAGATCGCCTTTAGTTGCTAGAACAATTCGATAATCACCGTTTAGTTCTTTTAAAACCTCCTCAACGCCTGGAAGGAGCTCCACTGGTTTTTCCAACATTTCTCTTCCTATTTGGATGATTTTATCTATAAAAATTAAGGGGATTTTACGATCAGAAATACGCATTGCTGTCTCAATCATAGAGAGCATGAAGCCTTTGATCCCGTAGCCGTACATATAGAGATTTTCGATTTCAGTTCGATATAGCTCTTTGAGGGAACTGTGTTGAGGCATAAAATCCTCAAGAAGCTCAGCGAATTTTTCTTCTGCCTCTCTAAAAAATGGCTCATTGACCCAAAGGGTGTCATCTGCATCAAAGGCAATAACTTTTATCATGAAAGGAATATAGTTTTAAATTAAATACTCATTGCTTCACTTTTCCCAAAATAACGTTCCTCAAATTAAAAACTGCTCGCTGAGACTGCCTACCGATCACTGACCAACTGATTTCATCCAATCCAGCAATACATCTCTCCAGTCAGAAACAGGCCCTTTTCCCAATCCAAATCCAAATCCATGTCCTCCTTTTGGGTAAATATGCAAGGAAGCAGGAACGCCTTTGGCGTGAAGTGCTTTATAATACAAAAAGCTATTTTCAATAGGAACACTTTTGTCATCTTGGGCGTGCACCAAGAAAGTTGGAGGAGTATTTTCATCTACATTTAATTCGCCAGAAAAGCGGTCAACAAGTTCCTGCGGGGCGTTTTCTTCAATTAAGTTCGCTCTTGAGCCACTATGAGCCGAGGCATCTCGAAATGAAATCACTGGGTAAACTAATATAGAAAAATCGGGTCTTGCTGATAACTCGTCAATTCTATCCTTAGACCTTTCCACTTCATGATTGTATTGAGTGCTGACAGTAGAA
>NZ_JAHEBC010000499.1 GCF_024642405.1 Algoriphagus sp.
ATGCATCGGTGAAAATGCCCATTCTGCCATATTGGATTTGGCAAGAATTATTGCCCCGGCCTCTTCTAGCTTTTGAATAATAAATGCATCAGTTTCAGGATAAAAATCTGCCAACGCCAAGACCCAGCGGTAGTCGGCATCCCAATCGTGTTGATATTGTCTTTGACGATCATTGGAATCCCATGCAATGGGCGAAGTACGCCAGTCTTTCGATATTCTTCGTCCAAAGCTTTAGCAATTTCGATTGCGTTTGGATTCACGATTGTCAAGGCATTGATTTTTGGATTAATCGAGTCAATTCTGTCCATGTAAGCATTGACAAGACTTTCCGCAGTCAATTCTCCAGAAGCATATTTCTCTTGAATCGACTCGACAGTTAACTGTTCTAAATCAAGAATTGTCTTTTTCTTTTCAGGCGAACAAGCTGAAAAAAGTAAGAGGAGAAGGAAAACAAAAAGTGTCGTTGACTTTTTCATATCGGTTTGAGAAATTAAATCTTTTCAAATTTTTGAACAGTTCTATCAGTCATCACATCACCTGTATGTTTGGTGCTTTGTGGTTCGAATAAGAGAATCCAAACTTCTTCATCGGCAATCGGGAAATGCTCCACCCCTCTTGGAATAATCAACATCTCTCCTTCGTTCAATGTGATACTTCGATCTCGAAATTCAATTCGAAGCGTACCCTTTATGATTAGAAAAAGCTCATCTTCCCCTTTGTGATCATGCCAGACAAATTCCCCTTTGACTTTGGCAAGTTTCACATCCTGACCATTGAGCTCACCAATGATTTTTGGAGACCAATGTTCTTTGATCAAATCAAACTTTTCGTTGAGGTTGACTTTATTCATATGGTTTAGATTTTGAGATTAGAATTTCAATTTAGGCTTAATTTTAAAAACTAGGACAGGAAATTTGGGATTGGTTTTCGAAGCCGGATCAATGTATATTGAAAGGAAACAACTTATTATTTTGAAATTAAACCAGGTCAGATCTACCAAAGTAAAATTATTTGCAATAGCCGTATTGCTTTTCGGCCTAACTTTTTGTCGACCTAAAGAACGTTCCATGGTTGTAAAAGCTTCAGCATACAACTCACTTGAAGCCCAAACAGATAATGCGCCCAATATCTCCGCTTGGGGAGACACTCTGAAACCCGGAATGAAAGTAATTGCAATTTCTAGGGATTTACTTGATTCAGGTTTGATCTATCAAAAAGAAGTGCGGATAGATGGATTCGAAGGAACTTATGTCGTTTTGGATAAAATGAAGCAGCGTTATACCAAGAGAATTGATATTTATATGGGAGAAGATCTCAAAAAGGCCAAAGAATGGGGCGTTCAGGAAGTGACCATTCATTGGATTCCGGAGAAGAAATAAAACCTAAAAAAATTGGAGAAAAAGGGCTAGCTATTTTTGGGCTGGAGGAAACATGGCATTGATCTGAAATCGTAAGGTAAAATCTCCTTGGATGGGGCCTGTGGCCATGATTTCAGGAGCTACGAAAACGCTGAGGTTTTTTTGCAAAAGCCTTTCCAAAGGCTACTGTAATAGGGACATTATAGGTTTTAGTAGTCCAGTTCAAATTAATAATAGGATTGAATTGAATAAATTTCCCGCCAGATAAAATCTTATTAAAAATCGGTTGGAGAAGCATAAAACTTTGACTTGACCTGTTCCTATCTCCTCCAAATGTAAAATACTGCTGCACCAATGCTCCCCATTGAAGCCCTTTGGTTTTAGTATTGAGTGCCACAAATGCAGGACCCACACCCCACTTACGAGAGCTGATCGTAGAAGGATTCATAGTCGGAATAATGAATCCAGGCCCCACACCAAGCATGCCCCACTTCTGCTTGAAAACTACTGCATCTAACAATATCAAATCGCCTAGCCCCGTGCCGTCTCGGTCCGGAGATTCTGGAAAAGATTGACCAATAATCGGAAGCTCCAATCGATAGATCGTATAGATCTTTTCTGGATTTTTGCTCTTGATAAATGGCAATCCAATGGTTGCGCTTGGATGAATAATTCTACTTGTCAGGTTAATTTGTCTAGACCCCTCACCTTTCCAAGTGAAATTAGGCTGAACTTGGAGCTTGGTAACAAATGCCAAGGGATTGGTTGCATTGGAGGCCGCTTCGTTGTTTTCTTGAGCAAAATATTGCTGTTGACCTAAA
>NZ_JAHEBC010000013.1 GCF_024642405.1 Algoriphagus sp.
AAGCCACTCTCAGTCTGGTATGCAAGAGGTGCGTTAGTTTTAAAATCAGTATTAAATCCTTCGATCAATTCTTTAGAAATAGCCTGATCCTTTAATTTATTTTTTGCGGCTTCGAGTTGGTTGATATCAAGGACTTTTACAATAAATGCGTTTACTCGATCATCCCATTGGTAGTTTTGAATATTTTTCTGATAAAATGCTCTTTGGCCAAGTGAATCTTGGATTCCTTTTTGCCAAACCTCTTGATTCATTAAAGAGAAAAGAAGAATCCCATCATGATATTCATTCAAAAGCATTTGATAATCTTTATTGTTGGCAAGGATATCAGCATCTTCAGCTTTATTCAAAATTGAAGCCGTAAATCGATCGTACCAAGCATCAAACACGGTAGTTTTAACCTTAATAATTAATTCCTCTTCCTCAATAAAATTCACCAAGTCATCCAACGTATATGTTTTGCCTTGAAGGGTGAATAACTCTTCTTTATCTAATCCTTTAGCGGCCACAGCCCCCGGGAGCTGAGATTTGGTGAAAGTTTTTAACT
Source organism: Algoriphagus sp. (assembly GCF_024642405.1). Lineage (GTDB taxonomy): Bacteria > Bacteroidota > Bacteroidia > Cytophagales > Cyclobacteriaceae > Algoriphagus. The sequence goes on from NZ_JAHEBC010000013.1 coordinate 545, forward strand.
CATTTTCCAGATTCTTAAGTGAAACTTCATTTTCATCAAAGTTATATCTGGCTTTTTGGATTGCCATTACTTGGGATTGAATCATGGTAGATCGGGAATCCCTCATAATTTTAGAGCGAATACTTTCCTCTAAATCTTCAAAAGAGTCTATGGCTTTTTTATCTTCTAAACGGAGAATGTGGTATCCATATTTTGTACGCACAGGCGGTGAAACCTCCCCGATTTCTGTCAAAGAAAATGCAGTCATTTCGAATTCAGGAATCATAGAACCTACACTAAACCAAGGTAATAATCCTCCATTTTGGCTTGAAGATGGATCTTCCGAATAGTTCTTTACAATATTTTCCCAGACTGTACTTTCTTTTTGGATTTCTGTGTAGATATCTGCTATTTTTCTTCTTGCCAAATTTTCGCTGGTAGTATCTTTTTCATCGATTCTTACCAAAATATGAGAGACCCTTACTTGACCAGGATTTGGTCTTTTATCAAATACTTTGATGATATGATACCCAAAATTTGTCATTACAGGGTCAGAAACCTCACCCGGTTGTAATGAAAAGGCAGCATCTTCAAAAGGTTGTACCATTTGCAAAGCTGTAAAATAACCAAGATCTCCTTTGTTAACCTTTGCCGAAGGATCATCGGAATACTCAATTGCCAACTCGTTGATATCACCTCCAGAATTTATTTCATCTCGAACTTTCAATGCCATTCTTAAAACAATAAGACTATCGTCCTTACTGGCGTTTGGAGGGAATTCAAATAGGATATGACTTGCTCTGATCACTTCCTGCATTCTGGAGTATGCTTTACGAAGTTCTCCCTCTTCCAAAGAATTCTTTATCAAATATGGGGCTTTGAGATTTTCTTTAAACGATTCAAATTCATTGATGAATTCATCGCTTTGATCTAATCCAAGATCTTCAGCTTGCCGAACTTTAAGCTTATAATTAACAAATAAGTTGAGATTGTCTTCAAATTCCTCTCTTGACATTCCAATTGAGGAGGGGTCTGAATCCTGCCCTTTGGAAATGAGGTAGATTAATTCATCTTTCTCAATAGGCTTACCTCCAATCGTCAATAGAGTTTCACCTTGACTTGCATTCTGCATAAAAGCAAACGCAGGAAAGGATGTTACTATAACAATTAGTAGGGATAGAATATGGGCCGAAATTGTTCGGTTGTTCATGAACTGGTTCTTAATTTCAGTGCAATTTTACAAATTTATCAGATAATAAAGGGAAATGAATGTTAAGTCTGTGATTTAACAAGAATTAGGATCGAAACCACTTAATGAGTCGGCAGGTATTCTTTCCTTTATTAGACTCAAATTCTATTTCGTCCATAATAGTCTTTACCAAAATGATGCCTAATCCTCCTTTTCGCTTTTCCCTAACAACTTTTTTTAAGTCAGGCACTTCATAATCGAGAAGATTGAAAGCTTTTCCTTTATCGGTAATTTCAAAAATTAATTTTTCGGGTGTTTCTCGGACTTCAAGTTTTATTTGGTCTAAACCGTTACAATTATGAGAATGAATAATCAAGTTGGCACAAACTTCTTCTACCGCCAAAGTCAACTGATGTTGGTCTTTATCAGATAATTGGAGGCCACTCAGAGTTGTTTGGAGAAAACCTCTTAGATCTGCCAATGCAGTAGTATTGCAATATATTTTTAACTGATACTTCATTCTTAAACCTCTAGCGCAGCCTGCTTTGAGTCATAAATGGACATTAATTGATCTAAACCCAAAATCTTGAATACTTCAAATACCCTTGGGGAAAGGGAAAATATTTTTAAGTCTATTTCTTCCTCTTGAAAATCTTCCAAATAAGACATAAATACGCCTAATCCAGCTGAAGAGATATATTCTAGTCCACTTCCATCTACCAAAATGGATTTTGATCCAGCATTTTTTAAATCCAGCATTTTTTGATCCAGCATAACAGAGTTACTGGCGTCAATCTCTCCTTTGATAATTAATAAATCGTGAACGTCTTCCTTTTGAATTTCTATCGTAAGCATGTTTTATGCGGATTTCTTTATTGATCTGAAAATTTGACAACCATTATGGAATAATCATCATCGATTAAACCATCCCCTCCCACATAACCGTGGAGGGAATCAATGATTTTCGATTGGATTTCTTTGGGACTTAATTTGTGGTAAACCTCTAATAGGGTTCTAATTCTTTCGAACCCAAATTGCTGAGATTTCTCATTTTTTGCTTCAACAATACCATCTGTAAACAAGACTAAAACATCTCCCGATGAATAAGAGAACGTTCTTTCCTCAACGTGATTTTCGTACTGCTTGTTTCTCAAAATCCCCAAACCTAGTCCATCAATGCCCAGATAATCTGATTTATTATTATTTACCTGATGCATCAAGGTAGGAACATGACCGGCTCTGGCATGGCAAACTGTTTTATCTCGGGTATTAATTAGAAATATTGATGCAGTAATAAAATGGTTCCTCTCAAGACAGCGACTTAAAGCAGCGTTGGCTTTTATCATAAATTGGGCAGGGCTAAGATTCAATTGAATGAGACTTTGGAAAATCCCTTTCATCTGAGACATATTAAAAGCAGCCGAAGTACCTTTTCCTGAGACATCGCCGATGATCATAACGTACCGCTCTTCGTCAAGTTTAAAAGTGTCATAATAATCTCCACCCACTTCGTCCGCCGCATTAGAATAAGCTACTATATCAAAGGCTTCATTATGATCCAGTTTGGTTGGGAGCAAAGATTTCTGAACCCTTTGTGCAATTTTTAGCTCCTCCTGATATCTTTCATTTTGAATTGCCTGATTGAGAAGTCGATGATTTTCTACCGCTATACAGGCTTGACGCACGAACGTGCTGATGATATTCACCATTTCCTTATTAAATCCATCTCTTACCTCTTTCAATAGAACCATCCTTCCAATAGCCGATTTGTTAATGACTAAAGGAACTAACAAAATTGATTCAAAACGGTTATGATTGAGTCGAAGAGAAAGTGGATTTAGGTTTTCAGGGCGATTTTCTACCGCCCAATCCTGAGCTACTTTTTGATTCTGAATCAGCTCACTAAGTTCTTCTCTCAGGGCTGAATCCAACCATCTTTCCTGGAGAACGCCTTTTGAGCTTTCCAAATCACCCAATTCCAACCAAGCTGCATCCGCATACGATGCACTCATACAGGAGTCAACAAGAATATCCAATACTTGTTCCTCGCTTTCCTCGGGTTGGATGGATTGACTTAATCTCTGAAAATTAATTGCTTCAGTCAGTTTTTGTTCAAATACTGAAGAGGTAGGAAGATTAAAAAGAGTAACTAAAAAGCAAAAAACGGCATAAATGAAAATGAAGCTAAAAAGAGAAATCAGGAAAAGGTTATCCGTCAGATTTACTACATAAAGTGTTCTATCAGTATACTGTTGTACCTGATAAAATAAATAGCCACAACAGTTGATGATGATAAATAGGAAAAGTAGGGATTTCCATTTTTCGCGGAAAGTAAGGTAAGGAATCCATTTTAAGTTTGCTGATAGAATAATTCCGAATCCAATTAAAAGAACTAGACCGAATAAGAAACTGTAATCAAGGGAATTGTTATTAAAAAAAACAAAAAACATGGCTCCGAGCATGGCTATTTCATATGCTTGCCATTGCTTTACTACGCGCTTACTTTTTTGATACAGAATCAAATGCTTCCAAAGCAAGGTGCTGGAAATCAAAAAAACAGTGATTAATGCGAAGTTGACATGGTAGAAAAAGTTATTTAGAAAAGGCTCGTTTGCTAAATTGCTGTCCCCTAAAAGAGAATAGAAAAGATTGATCATAATAGATACAAATACTGCAACTATTCCTGTGGAGGCGGCCCGCCAGATCAGATTGAGGAAATCATTTTGACTATTCTTATTGATTGAATAGTTATAAAAAAGGTAAACAGTCAAGAAAAATAGAATTTCTAAAACCCAAGTGAATTCCTTGGCAATTCCTGACTCAAGTTCATTCAATAAACCAAACAACCTAACCAAATCCACAAAAAGCAAAGCCAACCAAACCAAAATGGCTAGGAGCATGCTGAGCTTTCCAATATGGATAGATGGTAATTTGATCATATATTTTGTCCCACAATAATACTCAATGTGAAATAAATTAAGACCGGGACTAAAGCTTTGATTACAAAATGATGTTAAAAAAAGTAAACTTTAGAGAGAAGAACTAATTTCTTTCAAAAACATACCAAATCGTCGATTATCCCCTTTCCAAACTTATTTTCGATCAAAGAAATTACTTTTCCTTTATTCATCAAGAGTTCTTTTTTGATTGGACCTGAACTTAGTTTCACAAAAAGTTTCTTCTCTTTCACAAAAACAGAGGTGGTTCTGTCTGCAATGGTTTTCCCAACTATTTCAGGCCAAGACTGAACGAGACTTTTCTCCTGGAATTTATCTTCCAGACGATAAGCCTTTAGCAAATCCTTAAACGCCGACTCCAACGGTGCCACTTCTTTCTTTCTGCTCAAAGGATTGTTTTTATTCATTTTATTTGGTGTTCAGGTAAAAAGTGCTGACGAAATGCTATCTGCAAGAAGCTTTCCTTTTTTACTCAAAGATAGGGTATTGTCTTTCCATAATAGCCAGCCCTCTGTATTCATTTGGTCCAAAATGGATTTTTTTTCCTCTTTAAGATTAACATGAAATTTTTCCTGGATCATTTTTAGATCAATTCCCCAAATTGTTCTTAGTCCTGTTAAAATATATTCGTTTAATAAATCCTCATCTTTTAAATCTTCAGATTTAAAAGGGATTTTGTTTTCACTTAATGATTTTATATACAAGGAGTTATTACTGGGATTAGCTCCTCTGTTTTTGCCATCAAAGGAATGTGCGCTAGGCCCGATTCCTAAATAAGGAATACCCTTCCAGTAATTTGTATTGTGTAGAGCAAATTGTTCGGGTTTGCCAAAATTTGAAATTTCATATTGGATATACCCTGCGTTCTCTGTGGCATTTTGTAGAAACTCAAATTGTTCTGCCACGAAATCCTCACTTGCAGACTGAAACTGCCCCTTTTTCTCCCAGGTTCCTAAAGCGGTTTTAGGCTCCACTGTCAAGGCATAACTCGAAATATGCCCTGGGTCCAATGATAATGCCTCTTTTAAATCGTTTTCCCATATGGAATGGTCTTTATGCGGGAAACCATAAATCAGGTCTAAACTGAATTTATCAAACCCCATTTCCCTTGATTTCCTTATTGCATCTTTTGATTCCTCTGCGGAGTGAGCCCGATTATAAAATTTTAAAACTTTTGGATTAAAGCTTTGAATTCCCAAACTCAAACGGTCTATACCCAAGCTTTTCCAAGCCATTAAATTTTCTTTACTGAGGTCATCCGGATTTGCCTCTAAAGTGACCTCTTTCCAAATACCATTATATTCTTTTTGAATCGTAGAAAGAATCGATTCAATCATTATGGGCTTTAGCAAAGAAGGAGTCCCGCCCCCAAAATAGACAGTTTCAATTTCATTCCTTTTTAGATAGTCTTTCCTTAAAGTAAGCTCCAATTTTATTTTTTCGACCATTTCCTCCATTCTACTCAGATTGGTATTGAAATGAAAATCACAATAATGGCAAGCTTGCTTGCAAAATGGAATATGGATGTAGATGCCGGCCAAGGTAAATCTGTTATTTTGCGAATATAATCAATCCTATAATCCTTTGAGGAAGTACTTTTCCATTCTGTTCATTGTGGCACTATTGGCACCAAATTATTCTTTGGGGCAATCGGAATTATGGCTTCAATGGAAAAGAGATGATTCATCCAAATTGATGGAATGGAAATTTTTTCAAGAGGAGTCAAGTATGCAAGGTGAATTGGATTCAGTCTTGAATGAAGTAAATAATCAAGGGTATATATCTGCATTCTGGCAAAAAGAATCAGAAAGGAATGATTCAATATTATATGTATTACATGTTGGTCAATTATATAGGCTAAGTGAAATAAGAAGAGGGAATGTCCCTGATGAATTAATTCTAAAAAAGCCTATTCCGGATTCCGGGTTTATTGAATGGAATCATTGGACGATGGATGTTTTAGGAGATCTTGAAAATAGAGGATACCCTTTTGCAAGGATTAGATTGGATAGTTTAGAGCGAAAAGCAGATCAAATTTTTGCTTCGATTGATTTAGAGGAAGGTCCTTTAATTACATGGGATAGTGTTCAAATTTTGGGGAACACCAAAACCAAACCTCAATACGTACAAAATTTAGTCAGAATACAACCTGGAGAACCTTTTTCCCAAAAAGAATTTGAAAGTGCAAGTGAAATCTTAGATAGGTCTTCTTACTTTGGCTTGTCTCAATCTCCAGAGTTAGGGTTTCAGACAAAAAATGCAAGACCTATATTTTATTTAAGTGATCGAAATGTCAATGTAATTGATGGAGTGATAGGGTTGCTACCTAATGAAAATGAACCCGGAAAGGTATTGATTACCGGGCAGCTCGATTTAGAATTATATCATTTGGGAGGAAAAGGAAGAGATGTCGCTGTGCATTGGCAAAGGATGAATCAAGAGTCACAATCTTTGGATATAAGCGCTAAGGAATCATTTGTTTTCCGCTCTCCATTAAGCTTTACTGTTGGTTTCAATTTATTGAAACAAGATTCCACATTCCTTAATCGGTATTTTAGCTTGGATTTTGGCTATCAGCTCTCCAGATATTCTTCAATTCGATTTTTCACAAAGAGACAGGCCAGTGATTTGATTTCAACTTTTGCTTATAGGGAAGCTAATGAATTACCTGATGTGGCTGATTTCCGTTGGAATTTGTACGGGATCGGGATTGATATGAATCACTTAGATTCTCCGATTTATCCGCGAAGAGGGACTCGATTGAAATCAGAATTTGCAGTAGGAAACAAAAGAATCATTCAGAATACTGGAATTCCAGAATCAGTGTACCAAAACCTTGATCTTAACACACCTCAGGTTTCAGCAAAAATTGAAATAGAAAAACATATTTTTCTTAAAAAATCATGGGGGATGTGGTTAAGAGGAAATTCAGGTTTTATGCGAAATGAAAATTTGCTTATGAATGATCTTTTTAGGGTTGGCGGATTAAAAACTTTTAGAGGCTTTAATGAAAACTTCTTTTTTGCCAGATCTTACGCTTATATAAATATGGAACAGCGATTATTTTTTGGAGGAAATTCTTACTTAATGGTATTCTCTGATTTAGGTTTTTTTGAGAATCCATTTTATGAAATTAGAAAAGACTACCCAATTTCTTTTGGTGCTGGTATAAATTTAGATACAGGTAATGGAGTTTTTAGATTTATTTATGGATTAGGAAAATCTAATTTGCAACCTTTGTCTTTCTCTTATTCCAGAATTCATTTTGGCTACCTGGCTAGATTTTGAACATGAAAACAACCTATTTCAAATTTCTTACAGTTTTCTTGATTTTTATCTCTTTTATAAACCAAGTTAATTCTCAGGTTTTACAAGATTATAATAATGCTTGGAATAAAGGGACAGAAGAAACTTGGATACGGCCCAATGACCGACTGGTCTTAAATCTGGATCTAAACACCTTTCCTTTAGCAAATATATCATTTGAGTTTCCTGAAAAATCAGTTGTCTTTATTGGTAAAAAGCTTTGGATTTATGCAGAAGGAGATACGACTTTTTTTAAACCTATCTCTGAACTGTCAAAAGAATTCGGAACGGGAGAAGTGGAGTTAATCGTTTTTAAAAAGGGAATTGATATTGGTGATGCCTCTGTAAAAAAAATATTAAAACGGACTTCTTCAGAGGAGAATCTTTCTGGTTCAAATGAAATAATGGGTCAAGAAAGAAAGCATGACAGACAAGATTTAAGAGATTTCTTTTTTGTTGCTGTTCTTATTATCCTTCTAATTCTGGCATTATATAAAGTAGCATATCCCTATTTATTCATTGCGATGATTCGTCCGGAATCGTTGCTGACTGCAGAGGATTTTTCTGATTCCGGGAATCTCCAGAAATTTTTTTCCCTGGACGTGCTTTTTTATATTTTGATGGTGAATCTGATGACTTCCTTGGTTGCTGTTTTAAGCCTATTTTTTTACAGACAAGAATGGTTGATAACATGGATAGGAATAGATTTCAATTCACTTATGATATTATGGATATTAGGAGCCTTCACTTTTTTAATTATCACAATTTTAAAATTTATTGGAATAAGAATAATTGCTTATTTATTTGATTTAGGGAAACTCGAATTTTCTCATTTCTTTTATTTATTGAGACTTGTTGTCCTAGCAATTGCAGGTTTAGTATTGGTAATTGCATTTTTTTTAGTGAATGAATTTTCATCTGCCAGAGAGGCTATAGGGCTCTCATTGTCAGTATTTTTCTGGGTATATATAGCTGGAGTATTAAGTTTATTCTTAATAATGATGAATAGATTGAGCTTTAAGAAATACCATTTATTTACTTACCTTTGCATCGCAGAATTAGTGCCTTTCTTAATCATGGCTAAGTGGGTCATGATTTTAGGTCAATAAGATTTGAATGATCAAAGCATAATAAATAGCATGAGTGCAATTAGCAAAGAACGGTTTATTCCAGTAAAAAGTATTCTTGTTTCTCAACCAAAACCAGCGGGTGAAAATTCTCCTTATGTTCAGTTGGCCGAGAAGTATAATTTGAAGATTGATTTTAGGCAATTTATAAAAGTAGAGCCAGTTCCTCCAAAGGAGTTTCGAAAGCAAAAGATCGATATTTTAAAGCACACCGCTATAATCTTTACTAGTAGAAATGCAATAGATCATTTTTTTGCTATTTGTAAAGACTTTAAGATAGAGATGCCTGCCGAAATGAAATATTTCTGTATTTCTGACCAAACAGCCCATTATCTTCAAAAATATATCGTAATCCGAAAGCGTAAATTATTTGTGGGTCAAAAAACCGCAGAGGATTTATTTGATTATTTCAAAAAACATAAATCTGAAAAATATCTCTTCCCTTGTTCAGATATTCGCAAGGATGTGATCCCTGAGTATATGGAGAAGAGTGGAATAGCTTTCACGGAAGCAATCATTTATCATACGCTTGCTGCGGATTTATCTGATTTGGCAGATGTGAAGTATGATATTCTTGCATTCTTTAGCCCATCAGGAATAAAATCTTTGAAAGTTAACTTTCCGGACTTTGTTCAAGGCAAGACTAGGATTGCAGCATTTGGTCCAACTACCGCTGAGGCAGTTCGTGAATTGGGATTGATTTTGGATATTGAAGCGCCTCTTCCAAATGCACCAAGTATGACAGGAGCATTGGAGCTTTATATAAAAAAGGCGAATAATTTGTAAAACTTAGAATCAATTTCTGTGGTTTTTCAGTTTAAATCATTACAATAGTTTTCAGATAAGAAAAAACCACGCTAAAATGACTCAAAGCGGCTACTGGAAGTACTTTTTTAAGAGCCTTATAATTTTCACAATAATTACAGGAAGTATTCCTGCAATGGCTCAACAAGACGCCCAGTTTACTCAATATATGTATAATGGTATGTATTATAATCCTGCCTTTGCCGGGAAAGATGGAGGCTTTAGGTTTTCTGCACTTCATAGAACCCAATGGGCAAACTATAGTACTAACTCTGGACAAGGTGGTGCTCCAGTCAGCCAATTACTCACTGCTCAGGGAAGGTTAGAATCTAAAAACATTGGATATGGTTTGACTGTTGTCAATGATAATATAGGGGCGAGTTCAAACTTGGAAATTAATCTTCAAGGTTCTTATCACAAAAAAATAAATCGAGCAAACATTAGTATTGGCGTTTCTTTCGGGATGTTTTCAAGCTCACTGGATTACGGAGAGTTAATAGTTGTAAATCCCGAGCCTAATCTTCCTTCCTCTGGAAAAGAAAACCAGATCAATTTGAATTTTAGTGCGGGGCTGTTATATGATAGAGGAGATTATTATGTGGGTCTTAGCAGTCGTCACTTAAATGAGCCAAATTTTGATTTCGGGAATGAATCTTATGCAAACCAACTCAAGAACCACTCCTATTTATTAATGGGATATCGATTCAGACCGATTGGGCAGTTGGCTATTGAACCAAGTTTTCTGATAAAGTCAGTTTCATTTAATAATTTTTCTTATGATGTTAGCGTTATTGCTACACATCAGAATAAGATTAGTGGTGGGATTGCCTTTAGAGGAGAAGAATCTGTTTCTTTGATACTTGGCTACAGTCTATTAAGAGATAATTCTCTGAAATTAGGATACGCTTTCGATTTGGTTATTGGTGGTGTGGAGGCTAAGGCACCAACAAGTCATGAACTTATGTTGCGTTATACTTTATCAGATGTAAGTCGTCAAATTGAAAGAGTAATTCAGAGGACACCAAGGTTTAGATTCTGATAAAACTATAATTAAGAATTAAAAGGAAGTTAATTGAACCTTAAACTCTATTTTACCGTAGAACAGAAATTTGGCAAGTTATTTGTATTTATGAGCCAAATTCAGCTAAATTTCGAAGCTTGAGGCTATTTTAGAATGGACATTATTTTGATGAACTCAAAAAAGTCATTTATGTATAAAAAAATGAAAACTCGCTTATTGCCAATTACATTGGGCTTGGCATTAGCGACACTATTACCAAGTTGTGGACTTTTTAATAAAAAAGGATCTGCGAGTGAAAAGGCAAATAGAAGAGGAGAAGTAACAGGGGTACCCAAGAGAGAAAGTTGGCAACAAAACCTTCCAATCGATATGGTTCCTGTAAAAGCAGGAACATTTTGGATGGGGCAATCTGATGAAGATATAGCATATACTCAATCTTCCATGAATAAACAGATTACCATTTCGGAATTTTTCATGGATAAATATGAAGTGTCGAATAATAAGTATCGTCAATTTTTAGAAGCTGTTAAAAATGGACAGCTTGAAACAGGAACTCCCACCACATTACGAGAAGCTCCGACATTTAATTTAGATGAATTAAAGCCTGACACTACTGTTTGGTCTACAAGTTTCTCTTATCATTATGGGGATCCTTTAATGGAATTTTATTTTGACCACCCTGCATTTGACAATTATCCAGTTGTGGGTATTTCATGGGATCAGGCAAAACAATATTGTGAATGGAGAACATATCATTTAAGAGCCAATGACGAAACTGAGTTTGATATGACTCCCTTTAGATTGCCTTCTGAAGCCGAATGGGAATATGCAGCAAAAGGAGGTAAAGATGTAGCTAAGTATCCTTGGGGTGGCCCTTATCTGAAAAATAAAAGAGGTTGTCTTATGGCTAATTTTAAACCTGGAAGAGGTAATTACATAGATGATGGTTTCCCCTATACTGCCCCAGTAGATGTTTTTGCTCCAAATGGTTTTGGTTTGTATAATATGTCAGGAAATGTTTCTGAGTGGGTTCTTGATGCTTATTCAGCTACTTCAAGTTCCATCACTTGGGATTTGAACCCAGTATATGATGATCCAAACGAGCCTAGGAAAATTGTAAGAGGTGGTAGCTGGAAAGATATTGCCCATTACCTTGAAACAAGCACGAGAACTTATGAATATGAAGATGTGGCTCAAGCTCACATTGGTTTCAGAACAGTGATGACATTTATTGGTAGATCAGGATCAATGGATGTAAAATCCGCAAGAAGAAGAAAAAGATAACACTATAATAATTAGTAAAAATCCAACGATAAAAAACCTAACACCTTAATTTCAATTTAACACATGGCTAGTAACAGCAATTCATTCAAGGCAAAGTTTTACGGCAGTATCATGCCCAAAATTTATGGTATCGGCGCCTCAGTAGTTATCCTCGGTGCGATGTTCAAGATTTTGGATTGGGCCGGAGGTAATTTAATGATTACGATAGGTCTTACAACTGAAGCCGCAATCTTTTTCCTTTCTGCATTTGAACCACGCCAAGAAGAGGTAGATTGGGCAAAAGTTTATCCTGAATTAGCAGGTGGTGATTCAGGTGTAAAGAAAGCTGGAAAATCTGGAGACAATATTTCTCAAAAATTAGATGATATGTTGGCCAATGCTAAAGTAGGGCCAGAACTTATCGAAAGCCTTGGGAAAGGAATGAAGAATCTTGCTTCTTCAGCAGAGAAAATGGGAAATCTTTCAGATGCAGCTGTCGCTACTAACGAATATGCAACTAATGTAAAATCAGCAGCTAAGACACTTGTTGATATGAATGCTTCATATAGTAAAACAGCTGCCGCATTAACAGAAATGTCTGCAGCTTCTCAGGATGCTAAAGCTTACCATGCACAAGTTCAGACAGTTACCAAAAATCTTTCAGCTTTGAACGCTGTATATGAACTTGAACTTCAAGACGCAAATAGTCATGTCAAGACATTGAATAAATTCTATTCAAATATGACTGCAGCAATGGAAGGACTATCTGAAGCAGGAAAAGAAACTGAAGCCTTCAAAAATGAGTTGTCCAAGCTTAATCAAAATGTAAGTTCATTGAATAAAATCTATGGTGGAATGTTATCCGCTATGAAAGGTTAATTTCACTCAAACATCTAGAATAGAAAAAAATAAAGATGGCAGGAGCTAAAGAGACACCTAGACAGCGGATGATCGGGATGATGTACTTGGTATTGACGGCCTTATTGGCTCTCCAAGTAAGTAATCAGATTCTCCAGAAATTTGTATTGTTGAATGACGGTATGGAGAGAACCTCCAAAAACTACATTGCAAAGAATGAGTTTGTTGTAAGCTCAATCAAATCAACCGTAGAACAACAAGGAAATAACGAGAAGGATGTTCCAAAAGTAGGAGCATCAGAGGAAGTTAGAGCGGCTACTAAAGAGATTTATTCTTATTTAGAAGAATTAAAGCAGCAATTGATAACTCAATCAAACGCAAAAAATGAGGAAGGGAACTTCGTCAGTGCGAGTTTGAAGAATACAGAAATTCCAGGAAACATGTTTGCCAACAATGGCAAAGGAGAGGAAATGAAGGAGAGATTAAACTCTTACCCTACTCAAATTTCTCAGATTTTAAATGGAATTGGAATTGATATGACTTTCCAGCCAATTGCGAAAGATGCTGGCGACATTCCATTATTCGCAAATGATAGTGAAGTAAGAAATAAAGACTTTGTTGCTTTGAATTTTGTGAAATCTCCAGTGGGTGCTGTAATGGCTTTGATTTCCCAATATCAAAACGAAGTTTTAAATATTGAAAGTGAGGCATTATCTCAAATATTAAGCGGCATTGGTACATTCTATTTTAAAGCTGATATTCTGGAAGCTAGAATCGCTGCTACATCTAACGTGGTAGCTGCTGGGACAAAATTTGAAGGGGATATGTTTATTGCTTCAAGTTCTTCTTCTGCAGCACCTGAAATGACGCTTGACGGTAGAGCAGTTTCTGTTGAAAATGGATTTGGAAAAATTGAATTTACTGTTGCTCCAGCAAGTGAATATGATGACAGAGGACTTGCGAAAAGAGTCTTAAATGGAGAGATCGTAACGAATGTTGGTGGTGAAGACCAAGTTCTACCTGTAGCATACGAATATTATGTGGCACAGCCAGTGATTAAGGTTTCTTCGGAAGTTGTTCAGCAGCTTTACGCAGATTGTGCAAACGAATTATTGATAGAAGTTCCAGCATTAGGTAATACTTATTCGCCTGATTTTGCAGTGTCCAACGGTCAATCAATTAAAGGAAATAGACCAGGTCAACTTACAGTTGTGCCCGGAGCTTCAGGAAAAGTTACTATTGGTGTTAGTTCCGGGGGCAATAAAATCGGAGATGTAGCGTATGATATTAAACCGGTTCCTGCGCCAAGTTTGGTTCCAGTAGCTTCGAATGGTAGTGAGATTGATTTGAGTCAGGCTCAGGCGATTGGTACACTTACGGGGATTAAATTGTTGGCCAAGCCAGAACCTACTTTTGGTAGAACAATGGCAAGAGACGCTAACTTTGAAGTAACTGGCGGTGAAATGAGATTGCTAAGAAATGAAGTGCCAAGACAAACTGTCCAGATTTCAAATGGTAGCAGTCTTGCAATGCGTTCTTTGTTAGAAAGTGCTCGAGCTGGTGATGACATTGTTTTTGAAATTAGACAAGTCACAAGAACGAATTTTAGAGGAAATAAAATTCCTTCTGAATTAAGACAAATTATCCGTATTCCGGTAAAATAATTCCGGAATAAGGATTAAGATAAAAGAATAATTATGAAAAAGTTTCTTCCAAAATTGATCTTAACCCTGCTTTTTGCAGCAGCATTTGCGCCTTTGGCAAGTGAAGCTCAAATTGCAACTAGTGTTAATCCTTCTGGTTATGGGGATCGAACCTTTGATATGGATACAATTTTCTCAGCGAAAAGAATTCGTGAAGATGATAAAATGTATCAAGTTGCGGTTTGGAGAAGAATTGACCTTAGAGAAAAGTATAATTTATCTCTCTATGGATCTGGCGACGCCAAAAAGAATGGAATAATCAATCAAATCTATAAAGCTGTAGTGGATGAAAATGCATTGGAGGTTTTTGCTGATGAAGATTTTACTCAACCATTATCCATCGCTGAATTCCAAGATAATTTCTGGTTGAATGCTACTGGAGATAGTATTTTTGTGAAGCAACTTTATTACTTGGATTTTAAAGAGGATTTTGTTTTTGATAAGCATCATTCAGAGATGGTTTTTGACATAAAGTATATAGAGCTGGTAATGCCTTCTCAGACTAATTCAAATGCTGGTCAAAAGACGATTGGGTTTATTCGATACAAGGACTTTTACAATTATTTCAAGGATCATCCAGAAGCAAGATGGATCAACTTTAGAAATCTTTCAAAAAGTTTAACTTATGATGAGGCTTTTGAATCCAGATTATTCCGATCAGTTGTAAGGAGATTTACGAACCCAGACGATGCATTAATTGCAGATTTAGTGGATGCTGACAATCCTAATCCGGAAGTTCAGGCATATATTAATTCTCTCGCCTTTGAATATAAACTATTAGAATACGAAAACACTCTCTGGGAGTGGTAATTACATAAAAAGGGGCTTTAGGCCCCTTTATTTTTTTCTATCCAATCAAATAAAGTAGTAGCTCTACTTGCACCTATCACTGCTGATATCTCCTCTTTACTTGCCAAACTTATTTTTTTGACGGATTTAAAATGAGAGAGTAATTTTTCAGCGGTATTTTCTCCTATTCCAGGAATGGCAGTTAGTTGTGTTCCGAATGCATTTTTACTTCTTACTTTTCGATGAAATGTTATTGCAAAACGATGAGCCTCATCTCTGATCCTTTGTAACAATCTTAAACTTTCAGATTTCTTATCTATATGAATCGGGTACGAATCTCCAGGAAAATATATTTCTTCCAATCTTTTTGCTATCCCAATAATTGGCATTTGTCCGTAAACACCGAGCTCTTGTAAAGCTTCAACTGCCGAGGATAACTGCCCTTTCCCACCATCAATGACTACAAGTTTTGGCATTGGTTTATTTTCTTCCAAAAGTCGCCTATATCTTCTTGAAACAATTTCCTTCATGCTGGCAAAATCATTTGCTCCTACCACGGTTTTGATATGGTAATGCCTGTACTCTTTGATTGCCGGCTTTCCGTTTAGGAAGCAGACCATACTTGCAACAGGATTTGTTCCTTGGATATTGGAGTTATCAAAACATTCGATGTGATCAGGAATATCAGGAAGGCTTAAATCTTTTTGAAGTTGTTTTATTACTCTGTCTTTTTTATCCTCATTGAGTCCTTTGAGAATGGCTTTCTCTTTTTTATAGAACAAGGCATTTTTAAGTGAAAGCTCAATTAGCTTTTTCTTATCTCCAATTTTAGGTAATGTGAGATTTAATCCTTCTATAGGTTCTTCTAATTCTATGTTGATTAGGACTTCTGTAGCGTCGCTCTGAAATTGATCCTGAAGTCGAACTAAGGCGGTGATTAAAAGTTGTTCCTCGCTTTCGTCAAGTCGTTTTTTAAGTTCCACATTTTTGGAGACATTCAAAGCTCCATTTTTTACCCTTAAGTAATTAACATAAGCAGCTTTTTCATCAGTCACAATAGTACAAACATCGAGATTAGTAATACTTGGACTGGCAATTAGTGATTTGGCTTGATACTTTTCGAGGAGGTCAAGTTTCTCTTTTATTTTGTGTGCCTTTTCAAATTCAAGATTCTCAGCATGAAGTTGCATTTCATTTTTGAAATGTGTTTTTGCCAATCCAAGATTACCTTTTAGAATATGTTTGGCATGCTCCAGATCTTTTAAATAGTCACTTTCATCTTGAAGGCCTACACATGGGCCCTTACAATTTCCAATATGATATTCAAGACAAACTTTATATTTTTCTTCTGCTATTTTGTAAGGGGAAAGATCCAATTTACAGGTCCTGATAGTGAAAAGTTCCCGGATTAGGTCCAACACATTATTCATAGCCTTGACACTTGCAAAAGGTCCAAAATATGTCCCTCTCTTTGGAATCATTTTCCTGGTCTGAAAAATTCGAGGAAAATTCTCTTTTGTCAATAGTAGATAGGGATAAGTTTTATCATCCCTGAGAAGAATGTTGTATTTGGGCTGGGTTTTCTTGATAAGGTTATTTTCGAGAAGTAAGGCATCAAACTCGCTGTTGACAATGGTAATCTCTATCTTCTCAATTTCCTTGACCATTCTTCTGGTCTTCAGATTAACTCCCGAATTTTTATTGAAATAGCTCGAAACCCTTTTTTTAAGGCTTTTGGCCTTTCCTACATAAATCAACTCATTTTCCGAATTGAAATAGCGATATACTCCAGGTTGGTCGGGGAGAGATAAATGTTCTTCGGGTTTATATGAGGATGCCTGCATGGCTTAAAATTAAAAAAACAGCCTTGGATTTAGGCTGTTTTTGATCTTAGAGTTTTTGATGATTTAGAAATCGTTCTTTTTTGCGTCATAGTCAAAGTCTGCGAAGCGTTGACTTTCCTTTTCATATACATCGCAATCTATTTCTATACTTAATGGTCTTTCTGGTCTTGGGAAAGGACCTTTGGTATATCCTAAACTTTTATCGGCATATACTTTTTCCATGTATTTCACCCAGATTGGTCTCGCTGTCCGGCCTCCTTGTCCTGCAATCCAACTTCTGAAGTGGATAGCCCTATCATCACCTCCAACCCAAGTGCCACTTACCAAATCCTTGCTAATACCCATATACCATCCGTCAGAGGCATTTTGAGTAGTCCCAGTTTTTCCTCCCAGTTCATTTCCTTCTCTTAATGAATAAGGTACACCTTGACTCGTTCCACCACCTTCTTCAAAACCACCTCTCAACATATATGTCATCAAATATGCATGCTCCTCACTCATGGCCGGGCGTTTTTTGGCGGTAAACTGCTGAATAACATTCCCGTTTTTATCTTCAATTCTATCAATATAGAATGGAGTGGTATGTTCTCCTTTATTTACAAAAGTGCCAAATGCTCCCACCATCTCGTAGATACTCACGTCATTTACTCCAAGAGCTAAAGCTGGAACTTCTTCTAAATCACTTGTAACTCCTAATCTCCTTGCCGTTTCTACGACGATTTTTGGACTTATTTTTTTCATCATGTAGGCAGTAACTGAGTTTACTGACTGAGCCATTGCCTGACGGATAGTCATTTTTTCATAAGTAAACTTGCCGTCTGCATTAGAAGGACTCCAAGTAGGCTGTCCAGGGATGTAAACTTCTACAGGCTGGTCGATTACAGAATAACATGGACTATATCCATTTTCTATTGCAGCTGCATAGACAAAAGGTTTAAAGGTGGACCCGGGCTGTCTTTTTCCGCGCATTACATGGTCAAATTTGAAATATTTATGATCCATTCCACCTACCCAAGCTTTGATCTGTCCCGTGTGTGGATCCATACTCATAAATCCCGTCTGTAGGAATTTTTTGTAATATCTCAGGGAATCCATGGTGCTCATCAAAGTATCAATTTCTCCTTTTTCCCAAGAGAAAACTTTCATTTTTTTCTTTTCGTTAAGCTTCAGGTCAATGGAATCTAAATCATTTCCATATCTGATTTTCAACAATCTGTAAGCTTCTGTCCTTTTTACTGCGTCTTCAATAAAATTAGGAATGACCCGATTATCTCCATCTACCCAAGGGTCTCTGCTACCCATTTCCGAATAGAATGCTTTTTGCAGAGAAGCCATATGTTCAGTTACAGCCTCTTCGGCATATCTTTGCATTCTGCTATCTATGGTTGTGTAGACCTTTAACCCATCTCCATATAGGTCGTATGAGGTGCCGTCAGATTTCAGATTCTCTTTAGCCCATCTCAATAAATCTGCCTTTACTATCTCTCGGAAATAGGTGGCTAAACCTTTGTTTTGATTGGCTACATTATAATCCAAATCAATAGGAAGCTGTGAAAGTGAATCATATTCTTCTCTGGAGAGAGCATCATTCTTTACCATTTGGGATAAAACGGTATTTCTTCTCCTCAAAGAATTCTCTGGATTATAAACTGGGCTGTAATAAGTTGGAGCTTTAAAAAGACCTACTAAAACCGCAGATTCTTGCACTTCTAATTCTGCAGGTGTTTTATTAAAGAAAGTTTTTGCGGCAGTTTTTATACCATATGCATTAGAACCGAATTCAGAAGTATTTAGATATAAAGTTAAAATCTCATTTTTTGTATAGGACTTTTCCAACTGGGTAGCAACAATCCATTCTTTCGTTTTTATGATGAGCATTCGCAACCCAGGAACTGAACTCAATGTCCCTTGAGAGGCATCGTTTCTGGTTTTGAAGAGATTCTTAGCTGTTTGTTGACTGAGTGTAGACCCACCTCCTGCATCTTGACCTAACAGAATAGATTTCACGAAGACTCGCATCATCGCAATCATATCTATTCCTGAATGATTTTCAAATCTTACATCTTCCGTCGAAATCAAAGCATTAACAAGATTTGGAGAAAGTTCCTCAAAAGTCACAGGACTTCTATTTTCTCTGAAATAAGTTCCCAATAGAACACCATCAGATGAGTACAATTCTGAGGCTAATTCACTTTCTGGGTTTTCCAATGCTTTGAAATCTGGCAATGATCCAAATAAGCCAAGGAAATTGATACTTACCATCCATACAAAGAGGATAAAACCAAAAAATCCAGCCAAGAAAGCTATCCATATGAATTTGACCAATTTTTTGGCCCAGCCAGATGATTCGGGTTTTGAAGTTTTACTCATAATTACTTATAAACTGACTTAAAGAAAGTCCTGTATTCTTCTAAATTTTTCGTTTTGTTCAGTTGCTGAAAATTCTCAATAGATATGACAAAAGAAGCAGATTTTATTTCATCCGTAATTCCATTGGATTTAAATTCAGTCAAAAACATTTTATAATACTCTTTTGCTTTTTCAGCATTCGTGAAAGGAGAAATGATATAAATTGCGTTTTCGCTGCTCATATTCATGTTTCCAGTTCTCAATCTCGCATTTGGGAAATTTTTTGAATGGAAGGTGTCTATATCTCCCAAAAGCCCCGATGCTTGCTCCATTTCTTCCGGACTCATCACCAAAACAAAGATGTGAGTATTTGAATCGTTTACCTTATAAGGTGATTCCGAAAGATCTTCATCACCTTCTTTTTCTACCAAATCAGGATCTGCTAATTCTGCCGAATCTAATGCGGTACTGTCAGGTTTTTTGAGAGAAGCCAGTTCTTCACTAGACAACATGGGTCTAAGCATATTTCTTGCCAATTCTATCAATTGTTCCTCTTTAGAGTTCACAATAAAATCTTCCAGCCTTTTTCGATATTCCTGACGACTTTCTAGTTTACCCGTTACCATAATGTCTAGAAGTAGAATTCTCTCTGTATTTCTTGTTAGAGGATACTCTTCCAGCGTTTGTTTTATAATGGAACGGGTTTGGTTATAGTTCCCCTGATAATATGCAGTATAAGCTAATTCATAATTTTTAGAGGAAGCTAAATAGGCTAGATTTCCAGAAGCTGCATCAGGGTTATTTACAGAATAGGTATACTGAGAATTAGGAAATTCATTATTTAACCTTCCCACATACTGTTGAAAATTACCACCTCGATCTTTTTGAGCAAGGTAAAGTAAATAATAGGCTTCAGGTTTTCTTGAGGAATTAGGATACTCTCTTATTAGAGTTTCTAAATTGCTGATACTGCTTTCTACTTCTTCTAATTCAAAATAAAGAAGCTTTCCAAGTTCAAAATAAGATTCCTCCAGTTCAAGGTTTAATATGGAAAGTTCCTCTTCAGAACTCGGTATTTTTGCTAATAAAGATTCAATATCAGGTAATTGATTCAATGCATTTGCAGTTTCGTCTATTGATGTTGAATCAGTTTCTACAGATTCGGCAATAGTTGGCTCAGTGCTTTGGAAGCTTGCTGCGCTACGTCTCCAATTATCTTGAAGTGGCCTGTTCCCCCATTCTCTGTAGAACTCTATTGCCCCTTGCTGCATAGCCACAGAATTATCGAAATAAAATGTAGAGCCTGATCCTCTATCATTGAATGCAAGTAAATTGTCAAAAATGCTGGAAGTTTCAGGTTCCTGCTTGGCAGCTGCTTCTGCTAAAAGCCTTTCTTCTTCACTTTTTATAAAAGATTCTGCGATCAGTTTTTGTTCTTCAGGACTCATGTTAGAAAGACTTATCAGACTGTCATTGGAAAGAATTCTTTCTACATGAAATACATACTGATCAAGAGTTTCCTTTTGTTCCTTAATTTGTAATGAAACCGGATCAGTTTCTTTGATAAATGTTAAAGCACTATCCAGATAATACTTAGTAGCTCTGTAATCTTTAAATTCATCTAAATTGATCGCCGCAAGTTTTTGATAGATATAACCTTTTTGTCGAGGGTTGCTACCAGGTTCTTTGGCAGCTTGATGAAGTAATTGGAGCGTTTTTTCAGTATCTCCTTGTTTCTCCTCAAAAAGAGCCATTTCATAAACTACGACATCTTTAAGATCTTTATTCTTAGGATCTTTATACAAATCCTCATAATAGTTTCTCACCTTTCTGAGGTCTTTGGAAGCATTCAGTTCAGCGACTTGTTGAGCATATAATTGTGCAAAAAAACTTCTTTCATAGGGAGGATTTCCTGCCAAAGAATTATTGTAGAAATCAAAAGCGAGTGCATCCAAACCTTCTCTTTGGTAGCGTTGAGCAAGTATGAAATTGATGCGGGATTCTTCCTTGTTGTCATCTACATACTCCAACGCTTTTACCAAAGCACCTATCACTCCATTTTCATCTCCTCTGGTTTCATAGTAGTAGGCCAAAGTCCGGTAAAGCTCGTAGCGATTTTCATCATTTATCCCACTTTCTTTGGATAAGTAATCAATCGTGAAATTTGCATTTTCATATTCCCCCAAGTCTACATAAAGCCTTAGTAAAGAAATAAGAGTTTTGTGTCTAAGATCTTTATCCTTGCTATTAACATTGACAAATTTGAACGTGTTTTGTGCATCATCAAAATGAGCCTGCAGGTAATCGATTTTGCCAAGCAAGTAATAACTATCATCCACCCAGTTACTTATTTTATGCCATTCTATCGCTTTCGATGCAAGTTCCCTTGCTGACTGAAGTGAGTCTAAACCAGTTTCAATAGAGGCGGAGTCAATCGGAATAAAAACCGGTAAAATCTGAGTATAATCTTCTTTGTAGTTAGATTTTACCAACTCTTCTACGTTTTTGATTTTTACATCGGCCAAATAATAGGCGTTGAAGTGCGAAGTAATATTATGAAAAGTACGATTAGTAAAGGTATCCCGCTCAGATGAGCAGGCACAAGTAAAAATTAATAAGACCAATGCTAACCTCGAAAATTTATTCATAAACAAGTAATCCCCAATTAAAGTACCAAAATAGGTTATTTGGCTTACTTACGGAACGATGTTGACATTCAAATATTTTTCTATCGGTCTTCTTGGAATAAATCAGGGCGAAATTTTATTAGTTTTAACAATCAATTCCTTTAAAATGAGTAAAAAAAGTTCTCCAAATGAAAAGCCAAAAATCTCTGGAACTCCAACTTATGTGAAGTACATAGGACTTTCCTTCCAACTTTTTGGAGTGATTGGGGGCGGGACTTATGTGGGTTGGTTGGTTCAGCAACAGAGTAATATTAAATTCCCTGTATGGCTCCTATTATTTTGTTTTTTGTCAATTGGGATTGCTTTTTACCAACTTTGGCAAAGTATGAAACAAGACAGCTGAGTAAACTTTTAGGAAAATGGGTACTTTTGCAAAAAAAATGTAATGTCCCTTTTTAAAAATATCCATTTTAAGTTCCTGATATTATCAATTTCAGTTGCCATCCTGATTTTGGTCTTGGGTTGGCTTTTGCCACAAGTAATCCATGAAAAGATTTGGGAGATTTACATTTTTATGGTGATCATATCTTTTTTGATCAGTTTGTTAAATGGTTTTCTTCTAAAATCTTTTGCTGATAATTTCTTTAATATCATGGTTTTGGCAATGATTTTAAGATTTATAGCCACTTTGGTATTCATTGGTATAGAGGTTTGGCCCGGAATGGAAAATATTATTCTGTTTATCGCAGATTTCTTTATCATTTTTTTATTCTACTTAGTTTTTGATATCTACGCCTTTCTAGCTAATTTGCGCCCGATTTCAAAGTAGCCCCTCAAAAAGAAGAGTTGATGACGCGTAAACTATTGGTTTTAAGTCTATTATTGTCAGCATTCATGTTGACGATTTCCACAGCAACATTTGCTGCAGAATCTGAAGAAGACAAAACAAGCTTTATCATGCATCACGTGAAGGATTCTCACGAGTGGCATTTCGCTACTTTTGGGCATACTCACGTTACATTGTCATTGCCGGTAATCGCTTATTCTGGTGATAGAGGATTAGAATTCTTCAGTTCTTCCGATTTTCAAAATCATGAGACTCATGCTTTTGGAGAAGAGTTTGCCCACGAAGGATATTTCATTGATGAGCACGATCATTTGGGCAGAGTTGATGGAGCTAGCTTTGTTGATTTGTCCATTACCAAGAATGTTGTAATGATGTTTTTAGTAATGATTGTATTGGCGTCTTTAGCTCTTTCAGCAGCTAATCATTATAAAAAGAATGGTGCTGTTGCCCCAAAAGGCGCAGCTGCATTAATCGAACCGATAGTGATTTTTGTTAGAGATGAGATTGCTAAAAATTCAATCGGTCCGAAATACAAAAAATTCGTTCCATATCTGATTACTCTTTTCTTGTTTATCTGGTTTGGTAACTTATTAGGGTTACTTCCAGGTGCATCAAATATGACTGGGAATATTGCTGTAACCATGGTGTTGGCAGTATTAACTTTCATCATTACCAATGTAAATGGGAATAAGGATTACTGGAAGCACGTATTTGCAACACCAGGAGTGCCTATTCCAATGTTGCTAATTATTGTACCTGTAGAAATCATTGGTTTATTCACAAAACCTTTTGCTTTGATGGTTCGACTTTTTGTTGCCATCACAGCAGGACACATCGTAATCCTAGGCTTTATAGCTTTGGCATTTATCTTTGAATCTTACTCCATTGGTATCGCAAGTACACTGATGGTGACATTTATCAATATTATCGAATTGTTAGTGGCAACTATTCAGGCTTATGTATTCACGCTGTTTTCAGCGATGTACATTGGTTCTGCGGTAGCTGAGCACGCGCATGACGATCATCATTAATTAGGAATTTCTTTGTTCAATTTATAAATCTAACTCTTATGTTAACTTCTATCTTGTTGACTGCTGGTTTTGCTCTAATGGGAGCAGGTATCGGTGCAGGTATTGTTGCGATTGGCGCAGGCCTAGGTATCGGTCGTATTGGTGGTCAGGCAATGGAATCTATTGCTCGTCAGCCTGAAGCTGCTGGTAAAATCCAAGGCGCTATGTTGATCATCGCAGCTTTGATTGAGGTGGTTTCCCTGTTCGCAGCGGTAATCTGTTTGTTGATCGCTCTTAATATCGCGGGCATCAGCTAATCAAATCTTGAAAAGGGATTGGCGCTAGGCCTTTCCCTTTTCTATCTTTTATTGAACAATCCGAAATAAAATATTCCACCATGGATTTAATCACACCAGGTTCCGGTCTTATTTTCTGGCAATTATTTGGCTTTTTAGGCCTTCTTTTCATTCTTATCAAGTTTGCTTGGAAGCCAATGCTTGCAGCGTTAGATGAGAGAGAGAGCAGTATTGAAAATGCATTGAAAGCAGCTGAGACTGCCAGAAATGAAATGGCTAATCTGAAAGCGGAGAATGAAAAACTTCTCGCAGAAGCTAGATTGGAAAGAGATACTATCCTGAAAAAAGCTCATGATGCATCTTCTAAAATGATTGAAGATGCAAAAGCTGAAGCTGTGAAAACAGGTGCTCAGATGATCGAAAACGCGAAAGCAGTGATCGAAACTGAAAAGAAAGCTGCTTTGGCAGACGTGAAAACTCAGGTGGCAACACTTACACTTGAAGTAACAGACAAATTATTGAGAAAGAATTTGTCAGAAGACAAGGCTCAGAAAGAGCTTGTGGATGAATTTATCAAAGATCTTAAGCTAAACTAATCTACCTCCATGTCAAATCATAGAGTAGCATCCCGATATGCCAAATCTATTATGGAGCTTTCCCTTGAAAAGGGTCAGTTGGAGGAGGTTCATGCGGATTTTCAAAAATTGACTGCAATGGCCAAAAGCAATTTTGAGCTTGTGCTATTGTTGAAAAACCCAATCATTAATTCAGAAAAGAAACTGAATGTTTTAAAAGCTCTTTTTCCTGAGAAGACTTCTCAAAAGATGACTTTGACTTTTTTCGAGATTATTTCCCGAAAAAACCGAGAAGAAATCTTGATTGATGTCGCAAAGGAATTTGAAACTCAGTATAACATTTATAAGTCTATTCAGGTAGCTGAATTGACTACAACTACACCAATTAATGCTGAACAAAGAAAAGCATTTATGGATGTGGTAAAACAAATTTCCGGTATGACTGACGTGCAGCTGGTAGAAAAAATAAATCCTGACATTATTGGGGGATTTGTTTTGAAAATAAACGACCGTCAGCTTGATGATTCCTTGAGTAGCAAATTGAGAGTCTTGAAATCTCAGTTTATTCAAAATCATTACGAAAAACAGTATTAAATCAATAAGCAAAAATCATAATCTTATCATATCATGGCAGAAGTAAGACCAGATGAAGTTTCAGCAATCTTGAGGGAGCAGCTTTCAGGAGCAAGAACTCAAGCGGAACTTGAAGAAGTGGGTACAGTCCTTCAAGTGGGGGATGGTGTAGCACGTATCTATGGACTTTCTAAGGCTCAGGCCGGTGAATTGATTGAGTTCGACAATGGTCTGAAAGCAATGGTTCTTAACCTTGAAGAAGACAATGTAGGTGCCGTACTTTTCGGTGACTCCAAAGAAATAAAAGAAGGTGATACCGTAAAAAGAACCAAAAGAATTGCCTCACTTCAAGTAGGTGAAGGTATGTTGGGAAGAGTTGTGGATACCTTGGGTAACCCAATTGACGGTAAAGGTCCTATCGCTGGAGAATTATATGAAATGCCTTTGGAGCGTAAAGCACCTGGGGTAATCTATAGACAGCCAGTAACTGAGCCTCTTCAAACTGGTATCAAATCTATCGATGCCATGATTCCAATCGGTAGAGGACAAAGAGAATTAGTTATCGGTGACCGTCAGACTGGTAAGACTGCCGTTGTTATTGATGCTATTTTGAATCAAAAAGAATTTTACGATAGAGGCGAAGCAGTATTCTGTATCTACGTTGCTATTGGACAAAAAGCTTCTACTGTTGCTAACGTAGTTGCTTCCCTTGAAAAAGGTGGTGCGCTTCCATACACAGTGGTTGTAGCTGCTCCAGCTTCTGATCCAGCTCCTATGCAATTCTTTGCCCCATTCACCGGTGCTGCAATTGGAGAATTCTTCCGTGATACGGGACGTCCAGCATTGGTAGTATATGATGATCTATCTAAACAAGCAGTAGCGTATCGTGAAGTATCTCTTCTTTTGAGAAGACCTCCAGGACGTGAAGCATATCCAGGTGACGTATTCTACCTTCACTCAAGATTATTGGAAAGAGCTGCAAAAATCAATAAGTCTGACGAAATCGCTTCTCAGATGAATGATTTGCCTGATTCTATCAAGCATTTGGTAAAAGGCGGTGGTTCATTGACCGCTCTTCCTATCATCGAAACTCAAGCAGGTGACGTTTCTGCCTATATTCCGACTAACGTAATTTCGATTACAGATGGTCAGATCTTCTTGGAAACTAACCTATTCAACTCTGGTATTCGTCCTGCAATTAACGTGGGGATCTCTGTATCTAGAGTAGGGGGTAACGCACAGATTAAATCAATGAAGAAGGTTGCAGGTACTTTGAAGCTGGACCAGGCACAGTTCCGTGAATTGGAAGCTTTTGCTAAGTTCGGTTCTGATCTAGATGCAACTACCAAGAGAACAATCGAAAGAGGTAGAAGAAACCAGGAAATCTTGAAGCAACCACAATACTCTCCAGTATCGGTAGCACATCAGGTAGCTATTATCTATGCTTCTACAAAAGGTTTGATGGATACAGTTCCTGTTGAGAAGGCAAGAGCATTTGAGAAAGAATTCTATGTGCTTCTTGATGCTTCTTATCCAGAGGCTCTTGATTTGATCAAAAAAGGAGATATCGATGGTGCTGGTAAGATTCTTGCCAAGGCAGCATCTGAATTGGCTCCTAAATACGCATAATTTAAATATTCAAAATCCGATGGGCTTTCATAGCCTATCGGAATTTCTATAGCTTACAAAGCAATCACTGATGGCTAACTTAAAGGAAGTAAAGGAAAGAATTAACTCGGTAGTTTCTACCCAGCAGATCACCAAAGCGATGAAAATGGTATCTGCGGCGAAGCTGAGAAGAGCGCAGGATAAAATTATCCAAATGCGTCCTTATTCTCAGAAGTTGACCAATATCCTTAATAATGTTTCTGCAGCCTCTGAAGGTGCAGCAGATATTGTTTATGCCGAAAAAAGAGAAGTAAAAAAAGTGCTTTTAATCCCTGTTACTTCAGATAAAGGTCTTTGTGGAGCTTTCAACACCAATATTATCAAGGCTACAAATGCTGCGATAAAAGGTCCGCTTTCTGGAGCTGAAATCACTGTTCTTCCTCTTGGGAAAAAGGCGAATGAGTATTTCAAAAAGTCTGGACTTCCTGTAGTTTCTGATTATTTCCAAGTTTTTCAAGATTTAAATTTTGATAATGTTCGCCAGGCTGCTGAATATGCCATGAGTTCATTTGTAGCTGGAGAATTTGATCAGGTGTTTTTGGTATTCAATGAATTCAAAAACGTAGCAACACAAATTGTAAGAACAGAGCAATTCTTGCCAATGGCAAAAGAAGATTCAGCTGAAGAGAAAACCGCAGAAGTTGATTATATCCTTGAACCATCCAGAGCATATATCATTGAAGAATTGGTTCCAACATCTCTGAAGATTCAACTTTACAAAGCTGTATTAGAAAGTAATGCCTCAGAGCATGGAGCCAGAATGACAGCGATGGATAAAGCAACGGAAAACGCAGGTGAATTGCTAAAAGAACTTCGATTAATGTACAATAGAACCCGTCAGGCTGCTATCACCAACGAAATCTTAGAGATCGTAGCTGGTGCAGAAGCGCTTGGGTAATTATTAATTGCAATAGATCCAACCCAACCACTGCTCATAAGAGTTGTGGTTTTTTTGTTTTTACCACTGAGTTCACTGAGTTTTCCGTAGAGGGAATAAAAAAGATGTTAGGCTGAGCTGAGTCGAAGCCTTTCTAATTAAGAAATAGTGCCGTAGGTAAAGCTATAGATTTCTCACTTCGTTCGAAATGACTCCAAATTAAGATTTCTATAGAGAAGAAGAATGTTGGCTAAAACAAGGTAATGTATTTTTATTCAATAAATCCCGCCAAGTCGCCAAGCCGCAAAAGAGAAGAAATATCAATAGCTTCTGAGATGCAACTTTATTGCCCCGGGTTTAAACTTGGAGGAATCTATTGATGTCAGTATGAGCGGAGTCGAAGCTTTTCTAATAAAGAAATAGTGCCGTAGGTATAGCCATAGATTTCCTACCTAAAGAAATGCAAGGTCATTTCGACTAGAGGGAGAAATCTCACACATTTTTTATATCCTAAAAACCCGAAAGCATACGAAAAGAGATTTCCTGCCTACCGACAGGCAGGCTCACTTCGTTCGAAATGACTCCATATTATGATTTCGAAAAAGAATAAACGGTTTACCAAAAATGATTAAACCATTCTGGTTTTTGGTTCATTTGCCTAAATTGTAGAAAAAATACCACCCATCTTTTTATGAAATTCTCCAATCGACTTCTCGGTCCCATTCTATTTTTGCAGGTTTTTTCGTGCTCTCCTAAACAAACTGAACCAAAAAAACTTCCCAATATCATCGTCATTCTGGCAGATGATCTAGGTTATGGAGACATCGGTGTTTTCAATCCCGATAGTAAAATCCCTACTCCCAATATCGATCAACTTGCGAAAGATGGAATGAAATTTACCGATGCACATACCCCAGCTGCAGTCTGTACCCCCACGCGATATGGTTTTTTGACTGGAAGGTACAATTGGAGAAGTAGGTTGAAAAGTGGAGTTCTTACCGGAAAGTCAAATGCCCTGATTCCAGACGAAAGAACTACAATAGCAGATGTTTTTAAGAACAAAGGTTATGAAACTGCTTTTATCGGAAAGTGGCATTTAGGATGGAATTGGGGTTTAAAAGATGTAGAAGCCAATACAGGAGAGGGATGGAATCCACAGGATTTTGACCAAATAGACTTTTCAAAAACAGTGACTCACACTCCAAATGACTTGGGCTTTGACTATGCCTATGGACATTCGGGATCATTGGATATGGCTCCCTATGTCTATGTGGAGAATGGTATGGCAACTGCTATACCGGATACAGTGACCGTGAATACAGGTAAGTATTCTTGGTGGAGAGAAGGTCCAACTGCTCCGGATTTTGATCACGAAAAAGTTACGCCACATTTCTTCGATAAGTCTATTGAATATATTGAATCTAAAGCCCAAACTGAAAGCCCTTTTTTCCTCTATTTGGCACTTCCTTCTCCACATACTCCGATTTTGCCAACTGAAGAATGGCAAGGTAAAAGTGGGGTTCTTCCTTTTGGAGATTTTATGATGATGATTGATGATTATGTAGGAAAGGTTAATGAAGCCATCAAAAAAGCTGGGATTGAAGAAAATACATTAGTGATTTTCACCTCTGATAATGGGGGATCACCAGCTGCGGGACTGGAAGAGTTGGCTGCTTTAGGGCATCTGTCTAATTATGTATTCCGAGGAAACAAGGCTGATTTGTATGAAGGTGGACATCGGGTTCCATTCATTGCTAAATGGCCTGAAAGAATAAAGAAAGGTACTTCAAGAGATCAAACTATTTGCTTAACCGATTTCATGGCAACGGGTGCTGAAATCGTTGGTTATTCGCTTCAGGATAATGAGGGAGAGGATAGTTATAGTTTATTAGGTCTTTTTGATGCAGATAGAACCGTAGATTCTTTTCGGGAGGCGACCGTTCATCATTCGATAGATGGAAGTTTTGCGATCAGACAGGGAGATTGGAAGTTGCTAATGGCTAAAGGTTCTGGAGGTTGGAGTTTCCCAAAGCCAGGGGATCCCGCTGAAGAATCTCTTCCGGATATTCAATTATACAACTTGAAAAATGATCCCGCAGAAGCCTCAAATATATTTGCCAAAAATCCTGAAAAAGTAGCCTCATTGAAAGCACTTTTGATCAAATACATCAAAGAGGGTAGAAGTACTCCCGGCGCACTTCAGTCCAATGATCCCATCGAAGGAGAATGGAGGCAGATTAGCTTCATTGAAGAGTGATGTCAGGCTGAGCGGTGTCGAAGCCTTTATATCTGTGTAAAGGTCATTTCGAGTGAAGCGAGAAATCTTAACCACAAAGTACGCGAAGAGAAGGCAAAGAAGCGAGGTTATTAGGCTAAGCGAAATCGAAGCCTTAATGATTAAGGAATTGCTGATCCATTTAAGAATTGAAACAGACCCAGAATGGGTCATATGTTTAT
>NZ_JAHEBC010000175.1:0-7264 GCF_024642405.1 Algoriphagus sp.
CCAGCGGCATGATCTCGTTGACAGCTTAAAGCAGCAATATTTTCAATCCAATCCCAAAAATCTAGATCTTCTGGTTTCTTTGCTCCAAGAAGAACCCAATCCTGACAGTATGCTCAAATATGGGAAAATCCTCTTTGATGAATCATTAAAGGATTCTTCCAATCTCATGACTTTTCAGGGATTTTTACATTTAGGCAATGGGCACATATTAAAAGGAGAGCTTTCCCAAGGTTTAGAGTATTATTTTGAAGGTCTGAAATACGCTGAAAAGGAATATTACGAAGAAGGAAGGGGAAAACTTTTTATTGCAATTGCAAATGCCTATTCCCAGAGTGAAAATAGCCAAAATGCAGCTACATATTATGGCAGAGGTATTGAAATTCTTAGAAATGGGAACGATTCTTTAGGTCTAGCTAGTGCCATTTTTAATGCAGGAGATGAATACCTGACCCTTGGTAAACTAGACTCTTCTTTGCTTTATACAAAAGAAGCCCAAATAATTTTCCAGCAAGTTAATTACCCGATTGGAGAGGCTTATTGCTTTGGGAATTTAGGAATGATATATGCCAAAAACGGTAATAATAGCGATGCCGAAGAAAACATAAATAAAGCCATTAAACTTCTGGAGGAGTACAATGAATTCTATCCAATTTCAGTTTATTTGGAATTTATGTCATTCATATATTTAGAAAATGGAGATCAAAAAAGAGCATTGAACTATGCAGAAAGAAGCTTAGAACTCGCTAATCAATATGGTTTGAAAGATCAGATCAGTCAGTCAAATCTGACTCTTTCAAAGATCTATGAACAAATAGGAGATACATCCAAGGCTTTTGAATATTATAAAAATCATATAATCTATCGGGACAGCGTCAATAATATCGCAGCGGTACAAGAAATGGCTAATCTCAGAACAGATTACGAAGTTTCTCAAAAACAGATCACGGTGGATCTATTGGAAAAGGAATCTTTCATTAAAGATCTGCAGGCCAAAAGACAAAGATTTATTATTTATGGAGTTCTGCTTTTATTGATTCTAGTGGCACTTCTTACTTTCGTTATTTTTCGTAGGTACCGATATGAAAAAGAAACCAAACAGATCATAGAAAAAGAGAAAAATAGGTCTGAGGAGCTATTATTAAATATTCTTCCGGCTGAAACTGCCGAAGAATTAAAGGAAAAAGGTAAGGTCAAAGCCCAGCGGATCAATTCTGCAACAGTTCTCTTCACAGATTTCAAAAGCTTTTCAGCAATTTCCGAACATATTAGTCCAGAGCAGTTAGTAAAGAGCATTGATTATTATTTCAAGGAATTTGATCGAATCAGCACCAAATACAACCTAGAGAAAATAAAGACGATTGGAGATTCTTATATGTGTGCTGGAGGCCTACCCATTGAAAATCTTACGCATGCAAAGGATGTGGTATTAGCTGCTAGAGAAATGATGGAGTTTGTGAATACTAAAGTGGATGATAATCTGACCCGCTTTGAAATGCGTATCGGTATTCATACAGGCCCTATCGTGGCAGGAATTGTTGGAATCAAAAAATGGCAATATGATATATGGGGAGATACTGTCAATATTGCCTCAAGAATGGAAACCAATTCGGTCCCAGGTAAAATCAACCTGTCTGAAACTACTTACGAACTGATAAAAGATGAATTTGACTGCGAATATAGAGGCAGCATTGATGTGAAAAACCGAGGTATATGGAAAATGTATTTTTTAAAAGTGGATTGAAAACAAAAAACTGATTGGCTATAAAACAAATTCTATTCTAATTCCAAAAAAAAAGCTTTTCCTTGATTGATCGAATTTTTTTCAGTGGGTGGTTTCGAATTAATCTTCGTAACAGCCATGGTGAAAACCTGTTAACCCACAAAGTAAATCCCTCAGGACCTCCAACGTAATATTCTTCTTTTCTTTTTTCAATCGCACCAATCATTTTTCTCACAGCTTTTTCAACTGGATAGGCTTTCTTAAAAGCTGTCTCAACTTTGCCATAATTTTCTCCTTTCCCTAATACTGCGTGAGCTGTTATCTCAGTTTGAATAATGCCGGGAATAATCAAAGAAATGAAAATCCCAGTATCCATCAATTCACTTCTCAAAGACTCATAAAAACCATGCAGAGCATGTTTTGGAGCTGCATAAGCAGCTAGCTTTGGCACGCCATATTTTCCTGAAAGACTACTGACAACTACGATATGTCCTGATTCCTGAGCTTCAAAATATGGAAGCAATCCTTTGGATAGTGCCACAGATCCAAAGTAATTGATATTCATTAACTTCTGATCAATTTCAATACTTGTATTTTTCGCAAAATCCCGAACGGCTATTCCTGCATTATTAATCAACAGATCTATTTTTCCATAGTAGCTGATTGCATTGATTACTTTTTCTGCCAAATCAGAAATCATTTCCAAATCCAAAGGCAATACCATTGCAGAACCTGGATTTCTGGGCAACTGGGCATTTACCCTTTTTAACTGACCCTCATTTCGTGCAGATATAATTAATTTGGCACCTAGTTCGGAAAATTGATAGCACATTTCCTCACCGATCCCAGAAGATGCTCCGGTAATCCAAATTACTTTATCCTGAAAATGAGATTTGGATTTCATATTGATTAGGTATTAATCAAGTTATTGAAATTCAATTAAATATCAATGTTAAAGCCATAACTTCCATTTCAAAAGCAATAAAAAAACGCTCGTAGATTTAATTCCACAAGCGTTAATTTCAAAATATTCTTTAGCTAAACCCTGACTAATGAACTACAGCTTATTGTCAACTTTCTTTGCTTCCTCTACCAATTGCTCGTTCTCATCTTCCAATCCAATTTTGATAAATGAATCGATTTCAGAATTCCTTTCCTGACCCTTATTCAACAAAACACCTAGAGCAATCATTACTCCGATTCTTGTTCCTACTTTCTTAGCTGCAGTCCCAAATAGAGGTTCTAACTCCTCATAATTTACATCCTCAGCAAGTTTTAGAATATCTGCCCTAGCAGCAGCAAGTTTATCTCCTGATAGGTTGGTGTATTTCTTGGCTATCTTTTGAATCTCATTAATAGCAGAACGCTGCCCTTGAGGCTGTGCACCACCTTGATTCTGTTGTTTTGCAGGCTGATTATTTTGAGGCGTAGGAGCCGGTTTTTGTTTCGCCCATGAGTCGCGCAATCCTACTGTTTTATTAAATACCATCTGGTCAGAAGTCGAATCCCTATCCAACGTAAAATATCCCAAACGCTGAAACTGGAACTTATCATCTAAGGTAGCTAGCTGTAAGAAAGGCTCTAGATAGGCTTCTTTAATCACTTTTAAGGAATCAGGATTAACGAAGTCCATGAAATTTTTATCTTCATGACTATCAGGAGCTTCATCCAAAAACAACCTGTCATATTCTCTAACCTCGGCTTTTATTGCATGCTGAATAGAAACCCAGTGAAGTGTTCCTTTTACTTTTCTAGTGCTTGCTTCTGTGCCACTCCCAGATCTTGAATCCAAGTCAGCTGTACAATGAATTTCAGTAATATTTCCTGCATCATCTTTAATCACCGATTCTCCTTTTATTATATAGGCACTTTTCAATCGAACTTCATTACCCAAAGTCAATCGAAAAAATTTACTTCCTGCTTCTTCTTTAAAATCTTCCCGCTCGATAAATAGCTCTCTTGAAAACGGTACCTCATGGGTTCCAGAATTAGGATCCTCTGGATTGTTTTCTGCTGAAAGAATTTCGATTTTGCCTTCAGGGTAATTCGTAATTATCAATTTAACAGGATCAAGAACTGCCATCACTCGCGTAGCAGTTTTATTTAAATCCTCACGGATGCAATATTCCAATAATGAAACATCGGTAACGCTATCTCGCTTTGAAATTCCAGATAGATCACTGAAGTTTCGGATGGATTCAGGAGTGTATCCTCTTCTTCTCAAACCAGAAATAGTAGGCATTCTTGGATCATCCCAGCCTGAAACCGTTTTACTTTGTACCAATTCTAAAAGCTTTCGCTTACTCATTACAGTATAGCTCAAGTTTCTTCTGGCAAATTCTCTCTGAATTGGTCTTAATTTAGTGGGGTCGATTATTTGATCCAAAAACCAATCGTATAACTCCCGATGCATTTTAAATTCAAGAGTACAAAGTGAATGAGAGATCTGTTCAATATAATCTGACTCACCATGAGTCCAATCATACATAGGGTATATGCACCAATCGTTTCCAGTTCGGTGATGAGATTTTTTGACAACTCTATATAAAATCGGATCACGCATCAGCATGTTAGGAGAACTCAGATCTATTTTTGCACGAAGCACATAGCTTCCTTGCTCAAATTCACCTGCTTTCATCCGCTCGAATAAATCCAGATTTTCTTGTACAGTGGTGTCACGAAATGGACCCGGCACTCCAGAAGTAGTCGGCGTTCCTTTTTGTTCAGCCATGGCATCAGCAGATTGTCCATCGACATAAGCTTTGCCTTCTTTGATCAATTGAATAGCCCAATCATAAAGCTGCTGGAAGTAATCTGAAGAATAACATTCCTCGGCCCATTTAAAACCCAGCCATTGTATATCTTTTTTGATGGCGTCAACATATTCCTGTTCTTCTTTGGCAGGATTTGTATCATCAAATCGAAGATTTACAGGGGCATTATATTTTTCGCCTAATCCAAAATTTAAACAAATAGAAGCTGCATGGCCAATATGAAGATAGCCATTAGGCTCAGGAGGAAATCGAAAACGAAGCTTATCTTTTGATAGGCCAGCCTCCAAATCGTCAGCAATAATTTGTTCAATAAAATTTAGTGATGCGGATTCTTCAGTCATAGATCAAAATTGAATTTCAAAATTAAGTCAATTGGATGTATTTGCAACCGAAAAGTGAAATTGGTTGGTTTAGAGCTTATCATTTCCTGTAGTCATGGACACGTAGTCATTTGGACCAAGGGGAGAAATCTCAATGTTTTCAATTATATTTTTATAATTTAATTGAAAATTTAAAACCCCAATAAAACCTCATTCTATGAACATAATTTGTAGCCAAAACTCCATAGAATTAGGAAAACTTGCCGGAAAAAATGGTGCTAAGTTAATTCGAGAAGCAATCCAAAATAAAGGTTTTGCCAATATCATCTTAGCAACCGGCACCAGTCAATTTGAAACATTAAAGCAATTGCTTTCTGAAAAAGATATTGATTGGTCCAAGGTTACTGTTTTTCATTTGGATGAGTATTTAGGTTTGCCAATTTCTCACCCGGCAAGCTTTAGAAAATATTTATTAGAGCGATTCTTTAATCATTTACCACAATTAAAAGGCTACCACTTAATTAATGGAGAAGTAAATCCGGAAGAAGAATGTTATCGATTGGGTAATTTGATAAAGAAAAATAAGATTGATGTAGCTTTTGTCGGAGTTGGCGAAAATGGACACTTGGCTTTTAATGATCCTCCTGCAGATTTTGAAACTGAACATCCTTATATCATTGTGGATCTAGATCAAGCTTGCCGGATGCAACAGTTTGGAGAAGGCTGGTTTCCAAATTTAGAGGCAGTTCCTAATCAAGCAATCAGCATGTCCATCCGACAAATCATGAAATCGAAAGCGATTATATGCTCTGTTCCAGATACAAGAAAAGCTATTGCAATCAAAAATTGCTTTGAAGGGCCAATTAGTCCTGATCATCCAGCTTCAATCCTTCAAAATCATCCTCATTGCCAATTATTTTTAGACCAAGGATCTTCGTCATTACTTTCAGGTCATTGATCGGAAAAGTCTTGTTTTGCTGGAAAAAAATTTTGTATTTATAATAATTCTCAACCATTCATTTTGAGATTACTATCATTTGTTTTCAGCCCAAAAGAACTATGTCCCCAAAATCAGTGGCCGTAAAAGCGGAATCATTAAGCCAAAAGGATACTTGGATATCAATTGGAATTATTGGAGTCTTATTTTTCGTTTTTGGCTTTGTCTCCTGGATTAATGCCATTCTTATTCCTTATTTCAAAATTGCCTTTACGCTCAGTAATTTTGGCTCCTATTTAGTTGCTTTCGCTTTTTACATTTCCTACCTAGTGATGTCTGTTCCTTCTTCTTACCTGCTGAAGGCAGTTGGTTTTAAAAAGGGAATGATGTTTGGATTTTTTATTATGGCAGTAGGGGCCTATACCTTCATTCCCGCTGCTATGGGAAGAACTTATGAAGTGTTTTTATTAGGGCTTTTCACATTAGGAACAGGCCTTGCAGTGCTTCAAACCGCAGCAAATCCCTATGTGACAATTTTGGGCCCCAAGGATAAAGCGGTCCAACGGATCAGCATCATGGGGATATTCAATAAAGGCGCAGGAATTTTAGCTCCAATTATTTTTGCTGCCGTGGTTCTCAGAGTAGGGGATACTGAACTCTTCAATCAATTGGAAACCATGGGCGAACTGGAGAAAAATGCTGTATTGGATGAGTTGATTCGAAGAGTGATTACCCCGTATGCCTTTGTAGGAACGGTATTAGTAGGATTGGGAATTTTGGTTCGTTTTTCACCACTTCCAGAAATCGATACGGAACATGAAAGCGAGGAACTAGCAGTGGCCAATTCCAGCAAAAAATCCATTATACAATTCCCACATTTGATTTTAGGAGCTTTAGCTATTTTTCTCCATGTTGGAACTCAAGTAATCGCTATCGATACAGTGATTGGCTACGCAAATTCATTTGGGATAGGATTAATGGAAGCTAAAGTCTTTCCTTCATTTACCTTAGCTTTTACGATCATCGGATATTTAATAGGTATTTCATTGATTCCTAAAGTTATTTCTCAGGTCAATATCCTGAGAATATGCACCCTTTTGGGGACAATTTTTACTCTCTTGATTATTTTCACATCGGGAGAGGTTACTCTTTTTGGGCTCACTTCAGATGTTTCTATCTGGTTTGTAGTGCTGTTAGGCTTAGCTAATTCCTTGGTTTGGGCAGGAATCTGGCCTTTGGCACTGGATGGACTTGGACGGTTTACTAAACTAGGAGCATCAATCATGATTATGGGGCTTTGTGGAAATGCCATCATGCCTCTGATATACGGAGCACTTGCGGATAGTTTTAATGTTCGCATTGCTTATTGGGTACTTTTTCCTTGCTATTTGTATTTGGTGTTCTACGCTGCTTACGGACATAAAATAAGAACATGGAAAATGATTTGATATTATTTGGACGTTCGTATTTGGATGGGAAACCACTGGAAATTACTATTTCTAATGGAAAAATC
>NZ_JAHEBC010000175.1:7281-7856 GCF_024642405.1 Algoriphagus sp.
ACTTTTCGATATTCAGGTCAATGGATATGCAGGGATGGATTACAATGAAGTTCAAAGCAATACTTCTGACTTAATTCAAATCTCTCAAAAGCTTTATCAGCAAGGAGTAACTTCACACTTTCCAACTATTATCACCACAAGTCCAGATCAATTTTCCCTTTTGATTCGTCAGGTTTTAGAGCTCCGGGAACTTGATGAATCGGCTAGATTGAGTATAACTGGGCTTCATATTGAGGGTCCCTTTATTTCCTCCGAAGATGGACCTCGTGGAGCTCATCCACGTGAACATGTTATTGCTCCCAAATGGGAACTAGTTCAAAAATGGCAGGAAGAAGCAAAAGGATTGATTCGAATAATCACTTTTTCTCCTGAATGGGAAAATTCAATTTCATTTATCAAATCCTGCGTGAACAACGGAATTTTAGTTTCCATAGGTCATACCAAAGCATCTCCCAAGCAAATAATAGATGCAGTTCAAGCAGGAGCCAGACTTTCTACCCATTTGGGAAATGGCATGCATCCGGTTTTGGCAAGACATCCTAATTATTTATGGTCTCAACTATCGGAAGATGGGC
>NZ_JAHEBC010000500.1 GCF_024642405.1 Algoriphagus sp.
GTGAATCTCCCACTTCTCCTGTTCTTGCGATTACTACTGCGACATCACCAGACACACCATGGGTAATGAAATTTTTAGCACCATTAATTACCCAATGATCTCCATCCTTCACAGCGACAGTTCGCATATTACCTGAATCTGAACCTGTATTTGGCTCGGTCAAACCCCAAGCTCCAAGCCATTCGCATGTAGCCAGTTTGGGAAGATATTTTTTCTTTTGCTCCTCATTCCCAAACATCATAATATGACCTGTACAGAGAGAATTATGGGCTGCCATGGATAGTCCAACCGAAGGATCCAATTTTGATAACTCTACAATTGCGGTGACATATTCGTCATAACCAAATCCTGAACCTCCAAAATCTGTAGGGACTAAAACCCCCATCAAACCAAGCTCACCAAGTTTCTTAAAAAGCTCCTTTGGAAAAAATTGGTTGTCATCCCATTCTTTCCTAAAAGGGGTAATTTCTTTGGTACCAAAATCCCTGATCATATCAGCGATCATTTTTTGGTTTTCACTTTCCTTAAAGTTCATATAATTTTTTACTTGGGTTTATACTTAGAATTAACCCCAAGATTCGGAATAAGTTTGGATTCCGCAAATCGGTTCAAACCACAGGAAATTTTTGATTTTTAGATGTTTAACATTCTTTCTCATCGCCAATATCATAATAGTAGAGGATTTTCAACTCTACATTAAAAAAGGCCAATTTAAATTTCTTTTTAGTTTGTAATAAAATCTGATATATTTTCCTTTGAATCAATCTTTTATAAGAATATCAAGGAACCCTCTATTCTTCATTTATTGACTTTCTTATCAAACTCTCGATTAGCAGGTCTTTTAATATTTGCTAATAGTATGGAAAAAGATGAATTTCAATTCCAAATCTAAACCACGAAATCTATACAAATCCCTATGAAAACTTTTTCTCTTTTGATTACTGCTTTTTTGATAACAGTTTCTCTTCAGGCACAGGAAATTACTGGCCAATGGAACGGGATTCTAAAAGTTCAAGGAGCTCAACTTCGGCTTGTTTTCCACATTGAAAAAACAGAGACTGGATATGCTTCAAAAATGGATAGTCCAGACCAGGGAGCATTTGGGATTCCTGTCACCTCTACGAGTTTTCAAGAAAACACCTTGAAAATATCCATCACAAATGCCAGAATTGAATACGAAGGTACTTTGGAGGGGGGGGATAAAATTATCGGAGTATTCCAACAGGCAGGACAATCCTTTCCGATGAATTTATCGAAAGGAGAAGTTGAAAAAGAAGAGGTTAAGCGTCCCCAAGAGCCTAAAAAACCCTTTCCGTATCTATCGGAGGACGTGACATTTCAAAACAAAGAAGCCGAAATCACTTTGGCTGGAACTCTCACTTTACCTGAAGAGGGAAATAATTTTCCTTCAGTAATCTTAATAAGTGGGAGTGGCCCACAAAACCGAGATGAAGAATTAATGGGACATAAACCTTTTTTGGTTTTATCAGATTATTTTACTCGGAATGGAATAGCTGTTTTAAGATTTGATGATCGAGGCACGGGAGAATCTACCGGTAACTTTCGGGCTGCCACAAGCGCTGACTTAGCCACTGATGTGGAAGCAGCAGTTCAATATTTGAAAACAAGAAAAGAAATCGATCAAACTAAAATTGGATTGGCGGGTCACAGTGAGGGAGGAATTATCGCTCCGATGGTGGCAGGTAAATCTGAGGACATTGCCTTTATCGTATTGATGGCAGGTACAGGAATTCCAGGAGATCAATTGCTTTTATTACAACAAAGGTTATTGGGTAAGGCATCAGGAATGAGCGAAAATCAATTAGATGCAAACGATGTTATCAGTAAAAAGGCTTTTGACATTGTCAAAAATTCAGCTAATCCTGAACGGGATTTATCAGATCTTATGATTGAAACTTTCCGAAGTCTCCCTAAAAACCAAATCCCAAGTGGAATGTCTGAGTCAGACTTTGTAAATGCACAGCTAAGTCAAATGACCAGCCCTTGGATGCAATATTTTATTACTTATAATCCTGCCCCAACATTAGAAAAAGTAAGTTGTCCTGTTTTGGCAATCAATGGGTCTATGGACCTTCAAGTACCAGCCAAAGAAAATCTGGAAGCTATAAAAACTGCTTTACAAAGGGGTGGAAATGAAAATATT
>NZ_JAHEBC010000014.1 GCF_024642405.1 Algoriphagus sp.
GTACACTAAATATTTATTGAGTTCGATAGCAGTATTTATTGCTTTCGCGATGGTTTGGTGGACTTTACCAGAGGAAGAAATCATCAAAGCAGCAGAAAAATGGAAAGGGGTTTGTTGGGTAGGAAGCAGATCACCTTTAGAAGGCAAAGAACTTAGGATTTTAAAATCTACTGGAGCTAACGCTTTATCACAAACACCATTCGGTTGGCAAAGTGAGGTAAACAGTCCTGAAATCCGTTGGGAAGTCAATGCGGAAAGACAATGGTGGGGAGAATCGGCAAAAGGGATTCAAGCAACCCATGATTCTTCTCAGGTTTTAGATATCATGAATATGTTAAAACCGCACCTTTGGGTAAGAGGAAGTTGGCCAGGAGAAATAGAAATGCTCAATGAGAAGGATTGGGAATTGTGGTTTGATAACTATAGCAGTTTTATTTTAGACTATGCAAAGCTCGCCGAGGAGCTTAAAATGCCAATGTTATGCATTGGTACAGAACTGGAAAAGACTTCTGAGAGAGAGGAAGATTGGAGAAAAGTTATATCTCAAGTCAGAAAAGTATATACAGGAAAATTAGTTTATGCAGCGAATTTCACTGAATTCGAAAAAATAAAATTCTGGGATGAATTAGATTACATAGGAGTGCAAGCCTATTTCCCACTAGCAGAAAAACATAATCCTGATTTGCAAGAATTAAAGTCAGGTTGGGAGAAGCAGTTACCCAAAATCGAAAAGGTAGTAAGGAAATATAAAAAACCGGTTTTATTCACGGAAATAGGTTATTGCAATACTGTTGACGCAGCTATCGAACCATGGGTTTGGCCTAATGAGAGAAAGGAAATAGAGTTTTCTGAAAAAGCTCAGGCTTTATGTTATGAAGCTTTTTTTGAAACGGCTTGGAAAAAACCCTGGATGGCTGGAGTGTTTTTTTGGAAATGGTATCCAAACAGGCATGATCGTGAGCCTGATTTTACTCCTCAAGGAAAAGAGGCAGAGTTGGTAATGACCAAATATTTTAAAGAGAGCTGAAATTGAGGTAGGTATCTCCTTTTGTATAAAATAGATTCTAGATTTCACTATTTTTATTAAACGTATTAAGTAATTGTTTATTTAATCAAAGTAACTCTATTATGCTTTCACTCAATCAAATTAAGCCGATTATACCAGATATGAATTGGACAAAGGCTGAAACGTATTTACCTTTTTTGGATACTATTTTGCCAGAATTTGAGATTAATACATCACTTAGAAAGGCGCATTTTTTAGCCCAACTTTCCCATGAAAGTGGAGGACTTAAATATATACAAGAGAATTTAAATTATTCTGCTCAAGGTTTAAGAAGTGTATTCGGAAAATATTTTAAAACTATGGAAATCGCTGAAGCCTACGCTCGTAAGCCTGAGAAAATAGCAAATCGTGTTTATGCAAACCGAATAGGGAATGGTGATGAGCAAAGTGGTGATGGATGGCGTTATCGCGGGAGAGGTCTGATACAACTTACAGGGAAAGCAAATTACCAGCGATTTGCCCAAGATTATTCTATTGATTGTGTGAATAATCCAGATTTGTTGCTTGATCCAAAAATAGCCCTTATTTCAGCTTGTTGGTTTTGGAAAAAGCATAATATAAATGTTTATGCTGATTCGGATGATATCCATATGGTCACCAAACGTATCAATGGAGGACTCAATGGATTGCTCAACAGGCAGACTTACCTTGATGAATTTAAACGAGTTTTTGATTTCTTGGACAAATCAAGTACTTGATTTCCAAGACTTATTTGCTTTTAATTCCCGCAACGATTTGAAAATAGAGGATTTCAGCCCCTCAAATTTCTTTTTTAGTAAAATTCCTTAAACTGGCGGCAGACCTTATTCTATATGTGGTTTATAGTTTGATAAAAATCATTAATGATGTCATTTGGATTATCAAAAAAGTTTAAATTGAAAATTACATTAATGTTTGACAGAAGATTGAACCATGAAAACGATCCGTATTTTTATTGCCTCTTCCTCAGAACTGAAAGAGGATCGAGATCAATTTAGACTTTTCATCAGTCAGGAAAATGACCGTTTGCATAAAGAGGGGCTTTATTTAGAACTCGTACAATGGGAATATTTCCTGGATGCGATCTCTGATTCCCGTCTTCAAAGTGAGTATAATAAAGCAATAGAAAGTTGTGATATCGTCGTTTGTTTATTTTTCACAAAAGTAGGAAAGTACACAGCAGAAGAATTTGATACTGCCTATCAAGTTTTTAAAGATAAGGGAAAACCTAAGATATGGACCTATTTTAAGAATGCCCAAATAAATACAGGATCGATCACGGATGAAATAAACACCCTTCTGGCATTTAAAAAGAAGATAGGAGAGCTAGGACACTTTTATACAGAATACACCAATATTGATAACCTAATTAATAAATACAGAAGTCAGTTAGATAAGTTTTTACCTTCTGTAGAACAAGAGACTATATCGAAACCTACGCTTGATGCATCAGAAAAGGAGCCTGAAGTAATAAAAAATACGTTCAACGATTTACTTACCGCCCATCTATTAAAGGCTATAGGGAGGCACAATAGGAAAGCAGGAGACTTTTTAGCAGCAAACAGTGATTGGGAAGAAAATAAGCATTTGGTTCAGACAGCTAAAAGAATAATCATCAATGGATATGTGGGAGTAATAGGAGTTCAAATTCGAAAGTTGATGTCCATTGGAGAAGAGGAATATTCGGAGAGTAAAATGAAGCGTTATCTTGAAAATTGCCAAATCACATCAAAAAGAGGCTTGCAGCTGATTACCTATGCCTTAATTTCTTCTCTATGGGATCATCAATTAAAGAGTCCAGTTAATTTTTCGGAGCCCCAGAAAGATGTTTTGGTTAAATTTTTTAGGAATGCAGCTGATGAAGATATCCTCGCTTTTTCAGAATTATTAAAAAGTTTACTTGAGATTTATTCTGATAATAAACTGGAGTTTCTGATTTCTGAGTCAATGGATTTACTTCCTAAACTTAAAGAAGCGAGTGAATTCCTATCAGCCTGTGAGAAATTAAATGAAGTGCCTAAATTAATTAGTAGTTCTTCTTTCCAGTTGAGTGATTGTTTAGAAGCAGAAAAAAATCTTTCTGTGATCTTGGAACATTTGGGTTTTTTGGCGGAATACAGAATGATTTCCATTAATGAGATTGATTTCAATCAGCAAAGGAATGACGAAGAAGGTTTATATCTCCACAATTACACTTTTCTGGATGGGGAAATCCAGGCCAATAATGACCAAAACAAAGTTAGGCGAGAATCTTCTCCGGTTATTTCCCATGCAGTGATTTTATTCAAAGACAATTATAGGCAGAATATAAATCTGGATCCTTTCATCATAGACTACAATGGATTGGCCTTGACTGGTGGGTCTAAAATCTGTTTTTATTCTTTTTGCAATACTTACGATGACCTTAACCTAAACTTTAATTTTATTGAAGATAACAGTAAAGTGGTGATCAGAAAATCAAATAATCCAAAGCCAAATGAGACTGATTTAAATGCCCTTAACAAGTGGCTTTCAAGTAAAGAAAACCGAAAGGATATGAATTTTGATAAGGTATACAGTTTATTTTATCATGCTAAAAAAACTCTAACTGGAATTGAAGAAGAGACTACTGAAGATTTGTTTTAATTTTTCACCCACCTATTTGTAATAACTGAATACCATGAAAAAATATCCCTTCAAGTTTCTAGATTCTTACGATCGAGAAGATAGGAGTGTCTTTTTTGGAAGAGATGAGGAAATCAATGCCTTATATGAAATGGTATTTCAGTCATCCATAGTTCTTATTTATGGAGCCTCGGGAACTGGAAAAACTAGTTTGATCAATTGTGGGCTTGCCGGCAAGTTTCAGCCGCATGATTGGTTGGCTTTGATGATTAGAAGAGGCAGTAATATCAATAAATCGTTAGAGTCAGCTTTAAACAAATCAGGTGGAAAAATAGATTTAGAGTCAGAAGAGGAAGACTGGTTTGATGAATGGGAAGATGATTCCGATAAATTAGGTAAGGAATTATCTCCAATTGGGAAATCAATCAGAGCAGTTTATCAAAAATCTTTCAGACCTATTTATCTGATCTTTGATCAGTTTGAAGAACTAT
This sequence comes from Algoriphagus sp., assembly GCF_024642405.1. Classification (GTDB taxonomy): domain Bacteria; phylum Bacteroidota; class Bacteroidia; order Cytophagales; family Cyclobacteriaceae; genus Algoriphagus. The sequence continues at coordinate 4,141 of NZ_JAHEBC010000014.1, forward strand.
TTATACTAGGCTCCACTTCTGAACAACAGGTTTTTACAGATAATGTAAAAGGAATCCTTCAATCAGGACAACCCGTCAAATTAATTTTTTCTATTCGGGAAGAGTATTTAGGTTACCTATTTGATTTTGAAAGAGCGATCCCTCAGTTGCTCAAAAAAAAGCTGAGAGTTGAGCCCATGAACCTTGAAAAAGTTAAGCAGGTAATCATTGGCGCAGCAAACTTTAAGGATTCAAATATTAGTATTAAAGCTGGTGAGGAAGATGCTGTTGCTGAAGCTATTTTTCAAAAAATTAGAGGGGATAAAAAATCACTGACGATTCAATTACCATTTCTACAGGTTTTTCTGGATAAACTTTATTTGAATATCAGCGGAGATGAAAAACGAGAGGCTCCTGCTGAATTCACCAGAGCAAAAGTGGATGAAATGGAAGAGATTGGAGATGTCTTGATTAATTTCCTTGAAGAGCAGGTTTCTAATATTTCCGAGAAATTAGAAGAGAAATATTCAAACTTGAGGCTAGAAGATACATGGAAAATACTTTCGCCATTTGCTACCTTGGAAGGAACAAAAGAGCCTATTGGGAAAAATGAATTATTTGACCGTTTACCGGATTTAAATAAATCTATGGTTGATGATGTGATTGCTTCATTTATCAATAGTAGAATCCTTCGGTATAATGAAAATGCAGACACATTTGAGATTGCTCATGATTCACTTGCAAAACCCATAGCCGATAAAAGAAGCGTAGAGGAAACTGCCCTCCTTGAGATTAAGAGATTGATAAAGAGCCAGGTAGGGGTAAAAGAAGAGGCTAGGGAATATTTTACCGAAAAACAATTGGCTTTTATTGAACCCTATCTTTCAAATTTTAAACCAGCGAAAGAAGAGTTAGATTGGATAAAAAAAAGTGAACAATTTAATCGAGATCAAAAAGAATTAGCAGCAAAGAATAAACTTCTAGAAATCACAAAGAAAAAGAGAGAAAGAAGAAAATGGTTTGCGATAGTTTTTTCTATTGTTATAGTCGGCCTTGGATACATTGTTTTAAAAAATATCCAGGACAGGAAAGAACATATTGAGGAATTGCAACTCGATCTCGAAAGGCAAAAGAGGCTTGATAGAACCCAGGAATTATTAAGGTTAGTAATGAAGGGAAGAGGGGAAAAATATGAAAATCAAAGTGACTCGGCAATCAGTCAAATTATTTTTAAAGAAAGAACTTATCCTTTAGATAGTTTAATTGAGGTTAAGGCCTCTGTAAGTCCGTCAAATGCTGGAGGGGAAAATAAAAATTACACTATGTGGCTGGATGTTCCATCTTTCAGGAAGGATGAAATTAAAGAAGTTCAATATAATTTTTGTAGAGGATTTGCAGATCGACTTCGGGTTTCAAAAGATCCTACATCTTCCTTTTCAATTGGTTATTTGGGCTGGGGCTATTGCCCAACTATGAGAATTGACATTATTCTCGAGACTGGAGATACGGTTAAAAGAGATTTTTCTTTTGAAAAGTATTTTCAGGATAATCCTTCTATGGATTAGTAATGTGGCTTAATTCTATTGGATAATTTGATTTATTCTGGCACTTCTAAGATGGTCTTGAACTGTGAGTTTTCCGCTTAAATCCAATTCTGGTACTTGACCAATATCATTTTGATGGAAATGATAGATAAATATGGACAAGGTTTTATTGGCAAGCACACGTTCTTTTAGAACTTCGGGAAGTGAGTCATAACTGTTTTTTAAAAGTTCCTCTGCAAAACTTATTGTCATCACTTGATTACTCATACTTGCGGCTTTCGATGCAACGATGAAAGCAAACATTCTATATTCGGATTCAACATCAAAAAAGATGGATTTGAAAATTTCGAAATAGGAAAATTTACCATCTCCTCCTAGATTCTCTGTAAAGCGCTCTTTAGATGGGATTGAAGCCCCATTTAAATTGAATTTTTCAAGACTTGTTGTTAACGCAAATCCATCCAAATCATAATAGTAATGCAGTTGATTTTTATATCCGGCATTTTCTAAAGGACCTTTTAGGAATAAATCAACCTGATTTAATGTCGCTAATTCAGGTTTAAAATTAGCATTGATAGAACTGGCAGATGCTAGTGGGGCGGGATTGGGAAAGAAATACATCTGTGGCTCTGCTATTGATGGCGATAATACCATGGAAAAACTTTCATTTAAGATGCCGTCAGATTCATCTTTTGGAAATTTGCTTTTTAACTGCCTAAGAAGTAAATCACAGGCTGTTGGATTTAATTCTTTTTTAATAAACTCATCGTCTTCAAATCCGAGAAGCTTCATGAAATACCCATAGTTTTTATATAGGATATCAGTATCAAAATTTCGTGGTATTCTTTTCTCTGAAGTTGCAAGATATTTTAGCTGCATGTATCTTGATATTAACTCCAATCTGTTATCTACGGTATAATTGGGTGAAATAAAGTTGGATTTATTTTTAGGGATATCTAACCTTAATTCATTTTCAAGAATTGCCATACTCAATGGCATGTCATAGAGTTTTGAAAAATAGGTGAGAGAATCAAATTCAAATTCATTTTTAAGCTTTGCTTTGTAGAAAATTCGCTTAAAATCTGGATAAATATCTTCCACAAAAAGCGAATTCAATTCGCTTTTTAATTCCCAGATTGCATCATTTAAGTTATTATTTGACTCTTGATTGAAATTGATCATTTCATAAAGTGCATTTCTTTCCTTTAGAAAAGTTTCGACATCATCAATGTCAGAAGAATTGTAAGACTCAATAGCTTGGTCAAAAACGCTTTTTATCCTCCGTAAGGTGTTTCTTTCAAAATTCTTGCTATTTGTTGTTATTTGCTTGGTTTGGAGATAAAAAAATAGAGATTGGGTGAAATTGAATAGGGTCTTGTTATTAGTAATAAATGACCGGTTATTAATTTTCCCGATTTCGCCTTTTTCAAAAGCAAGGATTTTAGAAATCCTATCTCGATCAAGTGTATCAAAATAGGTCTCCGTTAAATACAGATTCATATAGGCCTGAGCTAATGTAATCGTGTCATTTTTGATAGACTCAGGGTTTTCTTGAGCATTTACCGAATTCGTGAAAACGGTCAATAAGAAGAAGAGAAATAAATAATTGAAAAATTTCATTTCAACTAAATTGGATAGATCATAAGCATAAAACAATTTAAAAAAAGATTATCTCACATTTTTGGTATTGATCCTAAGATATAGCTTATAAATGGTTTTGCTCTTTGTTTAAGTCTGATTTTCAATGTAGTAATTTTGATTGTCTGATTTAAAATCAAGTTCTTATGTGACTAATATCATGAAATAGTATAAGTAATGTGATTAGGTTTATTCAGTTGAAATAGAAGATCAACTTTAGCCAAATATCAAGCAAACCTTAAAAATCATGAAAAAAAATATGGGAAATTCGGATCGCGCAATTAGAATAGTCATTGCTGCGGTTTTAGTTGGACTTTACTTTTCAGAAGTACTGACTGGCACAATAGGGATTATATCTCTGGTAGTAGCAGGAATATTTGCTTTAACCAGTTTAGTCAGTTTTTGTCCTCTGTACACTTTATTCGGATTGAAAACAAGAGCCAAAACTTAAATTAATATTTTAATAGCATTATTAATTCAAAGCCGGAATTGATTAATTCTGGCTTTTTTATGATGTAAATTTACCATTGAAAAGAATTTAAAGCTGAAATTTTTAATATTTACCATAGTATTGAAAAAGAAATCCAAAAAATACCAAGAAATGAAGAACAACAAACGGAGAGAATTTTTAAAAGCATCAGGCTTAGCGGGTCTAGGGCTTTTTGGGGCAGGATCAGTTTACGGAGGTGATATCAATAAGCTTACTGAAGAAATTAAAAAATATGAAAATCATCAACAGGCATTCAATATGTCTGGTTATGCCGCTCCAAAAATCGAAACTGTTAGAGTTGGTATTGTAGGATTGGGAATGAGAGGTCCAGGAGCAGTGGATCGATTGAGTAAGATTGACGGTGTCGAGATTAAAGCACTTTGCGATCTTATACCAGAAAGAGTAGAAAAGGCTAAAGAGCAATTAAAAGGTACATCACATAATCCAGAAGGCTATTCTGGCAAGGTTTATTCTTGGAAGGAAATGTTTGAGAGACCTGATTTGGATCTGATCTATATTGCTACACCTTGGGAATGGCATACTCCTATGGCAGTTTTTGCAATGGAAGCTGGAAAGCACGCAGCCTGCGAGGTGCCGATTGCAAGAACTTTAGATGAATGCTGGCAATTAGTTGAGACATCGGAGCGAACCAAGAAACATTGTATGCAGTTGGAGAATTGTTGCTATGACTTTTTTGAATTGATGACCTTGAAGATGGCTCGTGAAGGTTATTTCGGAGAAGTTCTTCATGTAGAAGGAGCATATATCCATGATCTTTTATCTCTTAATTTCAATAAGGAAGGATATCAAGGGATGTGGAGATTAAAAGAAAACTATCGGGATGGAAACCTTTACCCAACTCATGGTTTAGGACCAATCTGCCAAATTCTAAACATCAATAGAGGAGATCAAATGGACTATTTGACCTCGGTTTCTACTGAAGATTTCATGATGAAAGCCAAGGCTCAGGAATTAGCTGCTGAAGATAATTTCTTTTCAGATTTTGCTGCCAAAAGCTATAGAGGTAATATGAATACTACTGTTGTGAAAACAAAACATGGCAAGACGATCATGATCCAACATGATGTAACTAGCCCAAGACCTTATTCAAGACTTCATGTGGTGAGTGGAACTGAAGGCTTTGCTCAAAAATATCCAACTCCTAAAGTAGCGAAAGGCCATGGTTGGTTGAAGGATGAGGAGTTTAAAGATCTTGAGACTAAGTATACCCCAGAGATTGTGCAAAAAGTAGGTGAGTTGGCCAAGCAAGTAGGAGGTCATGGAGGTATGGATTTCATGATGGATTGGAGGCTGATAGACTGCCTAAGAAATGGGCTTCCACTAGATCAGGATGTATATGATGCTGCTTTGTGGAGCAGTATTTCTCCTTTGAGTGAGTGGTCCGTTGCTAATAGATCAAATTCTATAGATGTCCCTGACTTTACAGGTGGTAGCTGGAAAAATAACAAGCCAGTTCCTATTACACTTAGAGGATAAAAGAAAAAGAAACATAAATAAGCCCGTCAAATCTAATTTGACGGGCTTTTGCTTTATATGGCGGAATCCCTTTTTTGATCTTCGCCTTGCCAAATCTTTTTGTTTGTCCAATCTTCTTCAGTATCTGTCCAAAATGGATGAGATGCAGGCAAACCTAAAGGAAGGAAACCTAATGAGCATAAATAAAGGCTTCCAGTGCTAATGTAAGGTTCTGCCAATCCAGGTTGATGGCCTGCCAGACCTAATTGCAGCCAATTATTTTCATCAAAAGTCCCTGGAGCAGAGAATAACTTTCTATATACTACCGTCAAAGCAGCACGAACTTGCCCATTACTTAGTTCTTCTGGCAACATTCCTTTTAATACAATTTCTGCCAAAGGTTGGAATGCTCCAGACCTGTAACAAATAGATCTCCCGATTGCAGGATATGTACCCTCTGGTGAAATCATTAATTCTAATTGTCTTCCAAATCGTTTCATTCTTGATTTAGCTTTTTCCAAATCAGCTTCGTAAGCTTTTTGCTTGGTTACAGCTATTTCTAGAACTTGGATTAGCATGGGTTGGATGACATAAGAGTTGTAATAGTCTAAGTGGAAATTGGCTCCATCACCATACCATCCATCGCCTAGATACCATTCCATGTGCTTTTTGATGGCAAAATCCATCCGCATCAAATCCCCTTGCTCCCCTACAGAAAAAAGGAAAGCATCAATCATTGCTCCAAAAAGAATCCAATTATTATAGTAAGGTTTGATCGCTAGTTTTTGGGCATGCAGTTCTTTGATGAGTCTTGATTTGGTTTCTGCATCAAGAGGTTCCCAAAGTTGCTTAGGAGCACGCATAATTCCATGTACTAAAAACGCTCCATCTACCAAAGGTTGAGCACCTTTTGTCCAATTGATATAATCAGGAGAATCCGGATCAACTGCGTGTGTGATACTTTGTATTGCTTTCTTTCTTAAGTCTGTCTGAATTTCTCTTTCTTGATCATTTATATCCTCTAGAGCCAGCCAAGGAGCGAGTCCTGCCAACAATCTACCGATTGCTTCCAAGTACGTTACAGTGTCTCTATCTCCATAGGCTCCATCAGGCACCTCTACTGGCATCCTCTCCTTGAGCTTTCCTTGGGACATGGCGTCTAAAACCGGATAAGAAATTTTATACAGTAAATCAACCCAAATTTTTCTGTCATCATTAGCTTTTAATTCTGCTGTGTTACTAAATGCCGGGTTAGATAAACTAAAAGCGGCTCCCATTGCTGGAACCGTTTTGATAAAATCTCTTCTGTTAAAAGTCATTGGGATACTTGTGTTTAATTTTCTGAAGATTCAGATTTCAATAACTCTAAAACTGCTGTGTTTAACTTTTCGTCTTGTCCAATTAAATCATCCAGTTCTACAATGACTACTTTTCTGAAATCGATGGGATGACTCTCACTCTGAAGTGAGATAAACCCTTCTTTCAAAAGCATGCCATCAATTTTTACTGCTGGATCAGATGGATTTACATTTCCACCACCAATTTGAGGTTTGTTATAACTGAAAACAGTGTCCAAGCCAACCATATGATGAATGACAGAATCTCCTAAAACAACAAAATTTGCTGTAACCCATTGATCACCTGCATAAGTCTCGGAGGAGGAATTGATACAATGGGGAGTAAATAATGTGTCGGCTAAAACCACATTGGTTCCAGGAGTACAGAGGTTGCAGGTACTTCTTTTGTCTGTTCCATTTCCTCCGAGAAACTGAGCTTCTACAGAAATCGGGAAATCTTGGTCCACCAACATGGTTTTAGGATCTTGCCCATGTAACATGGCACCACTATTTCTCCATGCCCATCCTTCACCACCATTGGCTTGTTCTCCAACGAATCTGTATTGAACTTGGAGGACATAATTAGAAAATGATTCATTATAAAAGATATGGCCGTATTGACGATCAAATTGATCATAACCATCATATCGAACCTGCATCATACCATCTTCAACTCGAAAGGTATTTGCGAAATTATCATTCAATTCATGTTTACTGATTTTTACGCTCCAATCATTAATATCTTTTCCATTAAAAAGATCTCTCCATTCTAATTGGATTTTTTCTTCTTCACTAGAGCTTTCGGTAGTTGGGCTGCAGGCAAAAAGCGAAAGGCAACTGAGAACAATGCAGATAGGTTTTTTCATTTTATTTTAATTGTAAAGTGACAAGAACGGGATAATGATCTGAATGCGTAACATTCAGAACCTGATAATCTACTAAAGTGAATTTACTGGAATCAAACCAAACATAATCAATTCGAGCTCCATCTTCTAAAGTTCCATAAGTAGGGGAGAAAGGTGTTGGTAAAGCACCTGCATCTTTCCAAGAACCTTTTATGCTTTTATAAGCTTCAGAATCTGGTCTGAAGTTTAAGTCTCCGACCCAAATTGTTGGTAACTTTTCCTTTTTTGCGCGTTGACTTACAGCTTCAACCTGTGCAATTCTATTTTCTTCAAATTGATGGCATAAGTGTGTTCCGGCAAAAGCGATTTCTTTTCCAGATGAAAGCTTATAAGTAACCCAAGCTGCTGCTCTTGGCTCACCACCGACTGGTAAAGGGAGATTTTGGGTTTCAAAAATTCCATTTCCTTTTACCAAAACGCCTTCTCCATATCCGCCTTCCGCATAATCCATTGCTTTTGCAAAGTACCCCGTATAACCTGTCAATTCAGCTAATTTTTGAACCAAATCAACTTTTGAACCATAAACTCCTGCGGTTCGAGTTGTCATACTATCAACTTCTTGCATAGCAATAAGATCAGGATTTAGCTCATTTATCAACTCAGCAATTTGCTCTAGATTTCCGAGGCCAGTATGAAATGGATTTTCTCCATGATAAATATTATAGCTTAAGATTTTAATGGTTTCTCCGGATTTTTGCGCCATTAGTGGCGAGTGTATTCCAAAAAAAACGAGAATTAAGAAGGCTCCAAAAAAAGAATTATTCATGAGGTATTTATTTTCAAAATTTGAAAATTGAATTTAAAAATGATTTGGCCAAATTTTAACCTTTCCATGCTGAATGGTCAATAAATATATTTAGGAGCAAAAAAGTAGCTAGTTTGATTAAATGAGATATTCAAGTGTATTCTTAATCCTTAGATAGATGATTTTTATTGGTAAGTTAGGTTTATGAAAAAAATCGGGATATCCCTGTTCATTTTAGTTGTTTTTGGACTTGGTGGTACATTCTACTTCCAATCATGGATTTCTAAAAGAATTCCAGAGATAATAAATTCCAACCCGGATAGAAATTATGATTTGCTTTTCGATGATATAGAAATTCACTTTTTTAAAGGACAAATGGAATTAGGTACAATTATGTTAGTGCCTCTAAATGATTCTCTTTCCACAAAAATGAATGGCTCTCTAAGAAGGATTCAAATGATGGGAGTAAATTTCAAAGAGTTAATTTTTAACAGGAAACTTGAAATTGGAGAAATAAAATTGATTGAACCTGCTTTTAGATTGATTCAAAAAAGTAATCGAAGCAATGCAAATGAAAGCTCTAAAGCATTTCAAGGTTTATTTCAAGACTTGATTTCCAGAGGAGAGATAAAAAACTTTATTCTTGAAAGGGGGACTGCAGAAATGTTTTTAGATAAAGACAGTCTTTACCGATTCGGTCAATTTACCGACCTAAGTATTGTTGCCCAAGGAATAGAAACAGATTCTATCATAGCTACATATGCTATACCATTTAAACTGGAAAGCATTTCAACCAGTCTAAAAAACCTAAAAATTGTAACTGATTTCAATCAAGAATTCAGATTAGCAGAGGCCAATTATAATTCAGAAAAAAATGAGGCTTCATTTAAGAACTTGTCCTTAACCTATACAAATCTCTTATCCGAGGTAATAGTTAATTCTGAGTATCAAAAAGATATATTAGAGGTTACAGTGAAGGAGTTTAAGTTGAATCATATTAATGCTAAAAGCACCATTTATAACAACTGGTTTATTTTGGCAGGAATGGCAAGTATTGATAGTTTGGTTTTGGAGGATTTGCGAGACAAAAATAAACCTAGACCAATAGAATCAATTAAGCCGTTGTTTGAAGAAATGGTAGAGTCAATTCCTATTCCAATTAAAATTGACTCTATTAAAGTGATTAATTCAACCATCACTTACAAAGAAATTCCTGAAGGGAAAAAGGATCCTATTACTTTAAATTTTCAACGAATTAATGGTGATATAACAAATTTGATTTCCATTGATTCACTCCAAAACTTTGGAACACTTGCGGTAAATGTTTCTTCCTCCTTGAATGGTTTTGCTCCATTAGAAATGAATATTGATGTACCATATGGCACTAATTCATTTGAATTGAATGCCAATCTTGGAGGATTTAATTTGACTTCCCTTAATGAAGTATTTAAACCAATGGGAAAGTTTCAAATTGAATCGGGCGTCCTAAAAGGTTTGAAGCTCCACATGAGAGCCGATGAAAAAGGTTCTGCCAACACCTTGAATTTTGACTATGAAAATTTACGTCTTCAAGTTTTAAATTCAGAAGATTCTAAGAAAGGTAAAAACGGACTATTAACTACGGTTGTGAATTTGATGACTTCAAAAGAAAATCTACCAAGTTCTAAAAATTATAAAGTTTCAAAACATTGGACTCCCAGAAACCCATATCGTGCTCCATTTAATCTTATCTGGATTTCTACCAAAGATGGGCTGATGTCTATTGTTCCATCTGGTTTTGCAACTATTCTTTTGCCTGAGAAAAAGCCATAATAAAGCAATGGAATAAATGGAATTTGGTTATTCCAAGGAATAATTTTTTACAAAAAATTACTTACAATTTTTTCATCCGTTTTTTCATTTCCGATGCAATCTCTTTTTCAGTTTGAAAAGGACTCGCCCCAAGTTGTTTCACAATATTCTTATAATTGACTTCATCTCGATTTTGGGAGAGTTTTGCACTAGCATGAATTTCTTTGATCTTAAGCTCAATGCCTACTAAAGCTTTGACTTGGCTTTCAAGATATTTTTCACTCATTTTTTCCACTGAGACCCTGTTTGGCCTACCTTCCTCAAAAGTATCTACTAAAGATTTCAAATGATCCATTAATTCTTCCCCTTCAATTATCTTAATCGTACAGTAGGCATGAACTGCTAAATAGTTCCAAGTGGGAACATTCTCGTGGTTATACCAGGAGGAAGAAATGTATGCATGAGGACCCTGAAAGATAACTAAAACTTCATTCCGTAATTCTTTCCATTGGGGATTGGCTTTCGCTACATGACCAGAAAGCATAGGATCACCATTTTTATCCCTCTTCAGCATCAATGGAAGATGTGTTGCCCAAGGTCTTCCTGCATAAGTCGAAACCAGAGTAGCGAAAGAGTTTTTTTGGATGAACTCCGAGATTTCAGATTCTTCTTCCCATCGGTTCAGCGGGTGGATATACATGGATTTCTTGGTTAAAAAACGAAATTAGAAAAAATGAAATTTTGAAGAGCGAGAAATTGACCTTTATTTCACGAGAGATTATTTTTATTAATTTAGTTAAATGGAAAATCAGACCTCTGAAAAACTTGAATTTGCGGCAAAATTTGTGAACAATACCGGTGCTCCAATTTTCCTTACCGGAAAAGCAGGAACGGGTAAGACTACTTTTTTGAGAGATTTGGCTAAACGTACGCATAAAAGACATGTTATTCTTGCACCAACGGGAATTGCGGCTCTCCATGCCAAAGGTGTTACAATCCATTCTCAATTTTTATTGCCCTTGGGTAGTTTTTTGCCCGTGCGAGAGCCTGAAGGGAATTTCACAGATCAATATGGTTTTTATACCCAACATACTTTGAGCAGAAGGCATCCTTTAAATCAGCTTCGTAAAAGTGTTTTGAAAGCAGTGGAGCTTTTAGTAATTGACGAGGTGAGTATGCTGCGTGCCGATGTCTTGGATGCGATAGATTATCGGATGAAAAGTGTCAAAGGTAATTTTAGGGAGCCTTTTGGTGGGGTGCAGGTACTGATGATTGGAGATTTATACCAATTGCCACCAATCGTAAAAGAACATGAATGGCAGGTTTTAAACCGGTTTTATAATAGCATGCATTTTTTCGAAGCCAAGGCACTTCAGAATTCTGGCTTGGTTTATTTAGAGTTGGATAAGATTTTTAGGCAACAGGATAATGAATTTATTGATGTTCTAAATCATTTAAGGGATAATCGCGTAACTCAACAGGATGTAAATCTTTTAAATAAGCATTTCAAAAGTAATGAGGAAATCAAACAGCTAGAAGAGGAATATATTACCATCACTACACACAACTATAAAGCTGATCAGCTCAATCAGAAAGAGTTAGAAAATTTGTCTGGGAAGTCCTGTTTTTTTGATGCAGAAATAGAAGGGGAGTTTCCGGAATCTTTATATCCTTTGCCTGAAAGACTGGAATTGAGAGAGGCAGCTCAGATTATGTTTGTAAAGAATGACAGTTCTGGAAATGCCTCCTATTTTAATGGAAAAATTGCTAAGGTAATTCATTTGGAAAAGGATGAAATCCTAGTGCAAATGCAGGATACGGAAGAAGAATACACCCTAAGGAGAGAGGTTTGGGAAAACAAAAAATATATTGTCAATCCAGAAACTAAAGAACTGGACGAGGAAGTTATTGGAACTTTTTCCCAGTATCCAATCAAACTAGCTTGGTCAGTAACTGTGCACAAAAGCCAAGGTTTGACCTTTGATCGAGCTATCATTGATGTGGGACAAGCTTTCGCGCCAGGACAGGTTTATGTGGCTTTGAGTAGATTGAGGAGCTTGGAAGGCTTGGTGCTGAGAAGTAAAATTCAATCCAGCTTGGTCTATTCAGACCACCAGGTTGTGAATTTTTCCCAAAATGCAGGAAACCAAATGCACCTTCAAGAATTGTTGCAAAGGCATCAAAGCCATTATTTGGGAAGCCTGATTGAAAGGACTTTTGATTTACTTCCGATACTTAAAGAATTGGAGATTTTTCAAAAAGAGCAAAATAGCAACCTTGAATTTGAAGATGCAGAAATGCAACAGACAATTCCAGAGGTGTATCAAATGCTTTCTTCCGAAGTAGGAAATACAGAAAAATTCAGGAGACAATTGTTGTTTCTTTTGCAGGAAAACCAATCTCAAAAACTGCTGGAAAGAATTCAAAAAGGTGGGCAATATTATAGAGAACTGATTGCAAATTCAGTGAATAAAATTTTATCCCAAGCTGGTATGGTAGAGCAGTTTTCCAGAACAAAAAAATATCTGGACGGACTGGAATCAGTAGAGGAGAGTTTATTGAGAAAATATTTAGAATTGAGCAAATTAGGACGATTAATCCAAGCTATTTCTTCCGGCAATTCACCTGGAAGGATGGAGGATTTAGAAGAGGAAATGCTCCATCTTAGAAGGCAGTTTATTTTCAAAGCAAAAGAGAAAGCTGCAGAAAAAATAAAGAGTATCAAATCAAAAACCGGTCGTAAGAAATCTGGAGCGTTAAAGCCGAAAAGGCAAAAGGGTGATTCTTTTGAAGTGACTTATCAGCTATATAAAGAAGGAAAATCGATAGAAGAGATAGCAAAAGAAAGAAGCTTAGCTCAATCAACTATAAAAAGTCATTTGGCGCATGGCATTGAAACCGGTCGTGTGGAGCTGGAAAATTGTCTTCCGGAATATGTGATTTCTGAAATCAAAGATCAGTTAGAAAAGCAAAGTAGCATAACCGAATTAAGGGAGTATTTCAACGGTAAATATGATTACGGTACCATCAAAATGGTAATCGCAGGAAATAAAGTAGGTTTTTAAAAATAAAAAAGGGGGCTTTAGACCCCCGGATTGGAAAAGGAATAGATTAATTTTTGGTGTTTCCGTAATATTTATCATGGAAGTGGTAGCGGGCTTGGTCGGTAGCCTGGATCAATTTACTATCGACATCTATGATCATTGTTGGAGGAGTATCATCTGAACCTTCAATTTTTTCCCAATTAGGAAGACCTTCACCATTTGGATTACCTGTTTTGATGAAATTTTCAAAGAAAGTCATAAAGGTTTTTGAGACTTGATAATCTTCTTGAGTCCAATCAAAAACTTCAACTAAATGCAAGTTTCCCATAGCATATTCGATTTCACATGCATGCGGAGCTCCAATTGGTTCAGGCATTTTTGGTCCGCCTTCTATGGTACCACCCGCTAATCCAGGAGTTAAATTGGTATTTTTCAATGGAGGCCTAAGTTTGCTGTATAAATATCGATAGACAGGCTGACTTGAGTTTTTGGCATGTAAATCAAGCCATTTCCAAGTGCTGTAAGCGATAAACCCATCGGAAGCTAAATCAGTCGCAGATCTTTCCACTTCCTCTTTTGTTTCATGTGGATGAAGTTTTAAGACTTCCTCCCAATCGTTTGGGTATATTTCTTTTACTTTGGAAATAAATGAATCCTTGGAATAAGGCTGGCCTTGCATGAAGGACATACCGGGAATCTCAGCAGAATTCCATCCAGCTAAAAGGGGAACCATGGCTTGTTCTTTTGCTTTAAAAATCTCAGGAAGGGTTTTTGGAAGGAAATAACCATCTAAAACAATTGGGAATCCAAATCTTTTAGACTCATTGTAGATTTCATAAATCTCCTTTGTAGAAAGATTTCTAAGTTCTTCAATGCTGTTGAAACCTGCAGCTTTTGCAAAATCTAGTCCGGTTTTTTCTGCTTCGGCAAGGCTCATAGGTGCCAAAGTAGGATTGATTCCAGCACCACTTTCTCCAATAGCTCCAGCGATTAAGTCTTTGGAAAGGGGAGATGCCATTTGGTAACTAACAGAGACCGAACCAGCCGATTCTCCAGCAATTGTAACTTTGGTAGGATCACCTCCGAAAGCTGCAATATTGTCTTTTACCCACTTCAGAGAAGCCATTTGATCCAAAAACCCATAATTGCCGGAAGCTTTGTAAGGTGCTTCAGCACTAAGTTCTGGATGGGCTAGAAATCCAAATATGTTCAGTCTATAATTAACTGTAACTACGACAATCCCTTTCTGAGCCATAGCTTCACCATTGTATCTTGGCTCAGATCCATCTCCAGCTACAAATCCACCACCATAGAAATATACCAAAACAGGTAGGTCTTTGCTGTTTCTATCAGCAGGAGTCCATACGTTCAAATAAAGACAGTCTTCACTTAGTCCATCTGACTTAAAATCCATGTCTCCAAATACTGGAGCTTGAACAGCTCTTGGGCCAAAAGCCATCGTTTTTTTAATTCCTGACCAGTTGTCAAGTGGTTGTGGAGCTTTCCATCGAAGATCTCCTACAGGTGGTTTGGCAAATGGGATTCCGAAGAATTTTTGAATGCCCGATTTGGTGTCAAAAGATCCTTCGATTATTCCGTTTTTTATTTTAGTTTGCACGGCAAATCCATTTAGGTTTTGGGCATTTATCTGAAAGGTAATAAAAGTCAAAATAGCCAAACCATAAATCTGAAGGATGTTAAAAGCAAATTTCATCTAGTGAGTTTATTGTATCGTTGTGAAACAATAGTAATTGCTTATTTTTGAAAATCCAATTAGTAATACAAGTTTTTATAGCTTAACCCATGACTTTGCCCCGCACCGAATATCTCCCAAATATTTCCTACGATTCAGTCATTTTCGGTTTTTCTGGAGAAAAATTGAAAATTCTGATCATAGAGTATCATAATATGAAAACATTTGCTTTGCCCGGGGGATTTGTGAAAATGGGCGAACCATTGGATGAGGCAGTTAAAAGAGGCTTGACTGAGCGAACTGGCTTAGATCAGATCTATTTGGAACAATTCCACACCTTCGGTTCCATGCAGCGGTTCAAACCTGAAATTATGCGCCGTATCCTTGAGGAACAAGGTCATTATGAAGAAGACCATTGGATGTTAGGCCGCTTTGTTACAGTAGCGTATTATGCTTTGATTAATTATGAAAATGTAACTCCCACTCCGGATGTTTTATCAGATTCTATCGAGTGGTATGATTTTGATAATCTTCCAGAGTTGATGATGGACCATCAGGAAATAGTTGATAAAGCATTGGAGCATTTAAGAGTTCATTTGGACCATAAATTATTGAGCTTTAACCTTTTACCTGAGATGTTTACCATGAAGGATCTCCAGCAAGTGTATGAGGCGATATTAGGTGAAAGTTTAAATAGAGCAAATTTCCAAAGAAAAATGCTCAGTCTTAACATTTTGGAAAGGCATGATAAACTCTATACTGGAGGATCTCATAAAGCGCCATTTCTGTACAGTTTTAAAAAAGGATGATCTAATTTAAAATAGGAATAGCATCGACTGTTTTTCGAAGTTTTTTAGGTGCAAACAGCCTATAACCGACATGTACTTGTGTGTAGACACGCCAGTCGGCATTGATCACTGAAGTATTTTGTTGTTTGAACTGCCTGTTTTCTGCGGTCACAAAAAATCCCGAAAAAAAACGCTCTCCATTATAACCGATAGCACCTCTTCCATCCCATTTAAATACCCCGTTGTTTTGCTTTGATTCAATTTGCTCATCAATATAACGTGTGGTTACTTTTGAAAAAAGAATTCCATAACCTAAAGAGGCTCCTGCTGAGATATAGAACTGTTTATTTAAAACGTAAGTATAGTAGTAACCGGCATTTGCAATTATTTCAAAATTCTTTGACTTCTGAGTGGATATTGTGGGGCTTGGAGTTTCCCGATTATCCATTATGTAATATCGATAAAGTAATGTCGGAAGAAATGTGCCTGCACTTTTTAGCTGGCGCTCAGTCCCGGTAAAGAGTGCTTTGGTAGAAAAATGTTGGTTGAAATTATACCCTGTTATTCCTTGAAAACTTCTGTAGTGTAAGTTTGGGAATTGGATGTATGGATCGCCTTCATTCCAATTAGGGTCAAAATCAGCAGTATTATCCAAATAATATCCTGTAGTTCTCGTATAGCTCAAATCTTGAACCCAATGTGTGAAATTAAATCCTGTCGAAAAACCAAGTCCTGTGGTTTTGCCCTTGACTAAATTATCATCATTCCCTGAAATGAATTTGGGAATAAAGCTAAAGCCTATTGATAAAAATCTATAGTTTAAATTCAATTTCAGAACTGAATTTCCATTTGGATAGATTTTCGTAATTGTTGGATCGGAATCAATGGAAAACCGCTCATTATCGTTGACAAAGCTCAATCTAAAGGCCAGATAATTACTCATGTTTTCTATAAAACCATCTTGAATTATAATTCCAATTGGTACAGGAGAAGTATCAGATTTAGCAAATAAATAATCTTCTGTATTTGAAATAAAATTTTTCTCAAAGGCAGATTTTCTGATTATTCTATCTTTAGCATTGTCTTTATCTCCTCCTATTCCTTTAGTGTTAAGATCTTGATCCTGAGCTAGAAGGATGCCTGATATCGAGAAGAAAAACCCTATTACCCAAACTATTTTTAAAAATTTCATTTCGGACATTTTTGTTAATCCAATTTACATTTTATTCCCAATTTCTGTTACTTCAAGCGAAGTTCATCTTGAGTCTTTTCTGTTAAAATAGCCAGAATAGCGGTGATACCTTCCCGGTAATTTCCTAGTCGAATATTTTCATTTGGACTATGCTGATTGTTATCAGAATTCACTGTGGGAATTGTAACTGCTGGGATCCCTAAGGCATCCACAAAAGGAGAAATAGGAATAGAGCCTCCCGAAATTCTTATTTGTACAGGGTCTTTATCAAATGCTCTCCGCATGGCTGATCGAAGCCATTTTCCTGTTTCAGAATCCATAGGTGTCCTAAATGCCTGATAGGAAATTGAATATACCATTTTCACAATCTTTGGATATTTCATTCTTTCCTCATCAGTCGGGTCTTCTCGAACTATATGAAATCCCTGACTTTCAATATGGTTTTTTATTAATGAGAATAAACGCTCTGGATCAGATTCAGGAACCAATCTTACATCAATTTCAGCGATGGCTGTAGCTGGAACAATCGTCCTAGCTTCATTACCCACCCATGCTGATTCCAACCCTCGGATGTTTAGAGAAGGATATTGAATACTTTCCTGATAAGTTTGTCCAACCTGATCAGTTCTTCCGATTCCCAGTTTTTTCTGAATAGCTTTTTCATCGTCTGGAACTTTAGCTAAAATTTCCTTTTCAGTTTCGCTAAGTTCAATTCCATCATAATAGCCTGGTATTGATACTCTCCCGTTTTCATCCTTCATTGATGCTAAAAGTTGAGAAAGTAATAAGGCTGGATTCGGTGCATAATTTCCATAGTGGCCACTATGTTGAGAGAATTTTGGTCCGTAGGTTGTCAGAGTTAAATCAGCAATTCCTCTGGCTCCAAAACTCAAAGTTGGTTCATTGCTGGTATGACGAGGGCCATCCATAATCAGCATCATATCTGCTGCTAATTTTTCTTTGTATTTGATTACTGCTGAAGGAAGCTTGGGAGACCCTTGTTCCTCTTCAAAATCCAAAATAATTTTCACATTATAATCTGGTGAAAGACCTTCATCAGACAAAGCATCCCAAGCCGTCAAGAACATGGCTACTGGCCCTTTGTCATCTGATGTGGAGCGTGCAAAAATTCTCCAATTGGGGTCATATTCTGTTTTTAGCCTATCACTAGGGATTTCAGTCCATTCTCCCTTTGCATTGATTTCCTTCAAAACAGGCTTATACGGATCTGGCTGAAACCATTTACTCAAATCTACTGCCTGTCCATCCATGTGAAAATAAAATAAGGCGGTTTTGGTGGCACCAGTTTGCTTTTTCTCTACCAGCAAAAGTGGTATTCCATCAGTAGAGAGCCTTTCGGTCGAATAGCCCCTTTTTTCAAATTGATCTTCTGACCATTTGATATTTACTTCAATTTGCTCTGGAAATACCGCATTGTTAGGTATGCTAACAATCTCTTGAAGCAATTCAACTCCATGTTGCCATTTCTGATCAGTAAGTCTTTCTAGTTCGCCTTTTTCTAAATTTTGAGCAAAGCTTTGAATGCAAATGAAAGTTATTGCAAGGATTAAGAGTCTTTTCATAAAGATTTAAATTGGGAATAAAATTAGGTAAATAGGCTTCTAAAAGAAAGAAGCTTTTCCTGATTGGCCAAATAAATTATGAAGCTTAATCAATCCAATTTCAACTCAATTAATATCTCTCCATTTTATTTTGAAATATTTTTCAACTTTTGCGGCAAAATTCACTACGTACAAAAACTCATTAAAATTTCGAGTAAATTCTAAACTCAAGAATATTGAGTCAAAGTATTATAAATCAAATAATTAAATTCATTTTTAATTGAATTAATTCATTCTGTTTTTTGAAAAATCAAATAGTGTTGAATTGGAAGAAATTTACCATTCTTCACCAATTCAAAACCATTCGCTTTGAGCTCTTTTTTGGCCTGTTTCTCAGTCATTTTATGAAGAGGCTTGATATTGATTGTCGGATCTTCACCTTTATATTCAAGAAGCAATATTTTTCCATCAGGTTTCAATGATTTATAAATTGCACTAAGCATTTCTTGTGGATAAGATAATTCATGATACACATCTACCATAATGACGAGGTCCACTTCACCTTGAGGAAGATTTGGAGATTTTTCGGTCCCTTTTAGAGGAAATACATTTTGAACCCCAAGATTTTCGCTTTTTTGCTGAATGTAGGAAATGGCCTCTTCTTGAATGTCAACAGCATATACTTTGCCCTCAGGAACCAATGGAGCAATCCGAAAAGTATAATAACCAGAACCAGCGCCAATATCAGCCACTACACTTTTTGAATTAATAGGAAGGTTTTCTAAAGCGGCGGCAATTCCTTCCTCTCGCTCTCTTTCTGCTCTTTCTAACCAGTCTTTTCCGGCAAATCCCATTACATGGGAGATTTCTCTACCTAAATAAACCTTTCCAGTACCATCCCAATTCGGATCTTTATATTTATAGATGTCTTCAGAATTAGTGTTGTTTGATTGAGCCTGGCATGATAAGCCGAGAAATGAAATAAGAATAATGAGGGTAAAAGAGGCGTAATTTTTCATATAAAGACTTTTAGGATTAAACTCTATAATTAAAGTCTTGTTTTAATCCGGTTACATATCCCTGTTTTAGGCATAATTTAATTTTGAATAATTTCAAGTGCTGATAAAATAGTACTATAGAAAGAAAATTGAATTATTACGATTGTATTTTTCTTATTAAGTGTGTTTTAAATTGAATACCGATTACTAAAGTTTTCATTCTCTAAAGCATTATGTTAACCAATTATTTAATTAATTCATTTTCAGTGTTTTAATTGATTAATCAAAATTAAAAGGCTACATTCAGTAATGTTATTTTTTAGCTGCCTCAATTGTATTATCGTAATCCTTTAACTCAATTAATTTTTATATGAAAGATCAAAATAGTAATTCTCGAAGAAGTTTTCTTGGAAAAATCGCACTCGGTTCAGCCGTGGGAGGGTTTTCTGGTATAGTGAGTCCTGCTTTAGGAAGTTCATTAAAAGAAAATAAAGTTTCTATGCATGAAGCTGATGAATGGTTTAAAAAAATCAAAGGTACTCATCGGGTGGTTTATGATGGTTCTACACCACACGATGGGTTTGCAATAATTTGGAATTGGGTTTTTTACCTCACAAATAACCAAACTGATAGTCCTGATTCAGACATTACTGCCATGACTGTTCTTCGTCATAGCGGAATTGGTTTTGCTCTTGAGGATAGACTATGGTCAAAATATAAGTTGGGAGAGTTTTTAGGTGTTAATGATCCTGCTACAGGAAAACCTTCCTTGAGAAATCCTTATTATGATCCAAAACCCGGTGATTTCCCAATGCCTCAAATTCAAGGGATAAAAGGACTTCAGGAAAGAGGTGCTATGTTTTGTGTTTGTGGTTTAGCAATTCAGGTTAATAGTGGAGGAATCGCAGGAAAAATGAATTTAAATCCTGAGGAAGTTACCAAAGACATGATGAGTGGAGTTCTTCCGGGAATTCAAGTAGTTCCATCAGGAGTTTGGGCTTTAGGAAGAGCTCAGGAACATGGTTGTGCCTATGTTTTTGCTGGTGGATAATTTTAAGTCGCTAGAAATCTAATAGCTTTCAAATCTTTTAACTTTAAAGGGCCAAATGGCCCTTTTTTATTGATCCAAAATTTCCTCAAGTTCATCCCATGAGATACATTGATCAATACCAGAAAAATTGATCTTGGCTGAATCTGGATAGTTGAGAAAAAATACTTGACGGTGATTATCAAAAAATCTTCGGAAAATTTCCTGACTAATTTTATTCCCTTCGATTATCTCTTCAAGATTTAATTCAAGTTTATTGTCTAAAAAACCAAAAATCAATTTTTTGTTATTCAAAGCAAATTCAATCTCTTTGGCAGACCAAATTGAGGAAATTAAATTTTTTGAAATAAATACTCCAAAATATGGGAGACTTTCAATGGCCTCTTTGACCTTCTGATTTATGTGCTGGTATTTTAGTATTTCAGTTTCTGCAATCCAGGCATGCAATTCTAAGTTACTTAAATCTTTTGCTAGGTTTATTACTTGTTCGGAATCTTTGAAACTGTGAGAAAGAAATAGATTCTTGGAGTCTATTCTATCCAATTCATCAATGAGAATCTGTTCATCCTGTTTATAGATATCTAAAACATCGCGCTTTTTAACTCGATCTATATGACCCCATAGTACATCGAGACTTTTCTTAGAGGGCAGTGTTGAAAATCTGAATTTTTGATTTTCAGAATCTTTGAATTCTCTAATCAAAAGTTCATCTAATTCGGTCGGGGAATATTGAGTTAAGTTTAATTTATGGATCATAGCAGACGAGGTATTCCATTTATAATTGGAATCCAGCAAAAACTGCTCGATTTTCTCTCTTAGCTCTTTTACCATCTATCTTAATTTCACCAAAGGATAATTCAGTCCGTTCACTTCGTTTTTGATGACTTGGTATTTCTTTAAGCTTTTAAAAAGCTCAGTTAGGTTCCTAAACCCATAGGACCGAGGATCGAATGAGGGATCGATTTTACGCAAGGAAGCGCCAATTTTTGCAATATGAATCTCTTCTTCTTCATCAGAAGATATTTCAAATGCTCTGTCAATTAACCCAATATCTAATGTTGGAGACTCTTTTAGAATATCTTCATTTTTGGCCTCATCTAGTTTCACTGCATCCTTCCGATTGGTTTTGGGTTGATACTTTTCGGTTTTCGTAGATTCTTGCTTTTCAGTTTCTTCTTTGTGTGCTAAGTTTTCAGAAAAGGTGAATATTTCGCAGGACTGAACAAATGCTTTTGGGGTGATTCTTCTTCCGATACCCATCACGAAAAGACCTTCTTCCCGGATTCTTTTAGCAAGGCCAGTATAGTCTGAATCGCTGGAAACAATGCAAAACCCATCCACACTATCGCTATGAAGAATATCCATTGCGTCAATGATCATTGAGCTATCAGTTGAATTTTTTCCTGTGGTATAAGAAAATTTTTGGATGGGATTAAAGGAATGTTGATTGATTAATTCTTTCCAGCTGTTCATCTGAGGCGTCGTCCAATCTCCATAAATTCTACGAATAGTAGCTTTTCCGTATTTAGAAACTTCTTCTAGAATTTCCTTTAAAAGTTTGGCTTGGGCATTATCACCATCGATCAAAACAGCAATATTAAATTTATTATCTCTCATATTTAAAATTTCTTAATAGGTAAATCTACCAAAATTTGGATGGTTATTCATGGAGACCATTTGTCCAGTTTTGTTTTAATTCAAAAGACATAATCAGAATCAAGGATTCTTTACGAACTTTGATTATCAATAAATTTATTCCTTGTGGCTTCAAAAGTACTTTTTATCACTCCTCCTTTTACGCAGCTTAATACGCCTTATCCGGCTACTGCTTATCTCAAAGGCTACCTGAATACTTTGGGTATTCCCTCCAATCAAATGGATCTTGGGATAGAAGTAATTCTTAAGTTGTTTTCAAAGGATGGTTTGAAAAAAGTTTTTGGATTAATTGATGAACAAGAGATTGAATTATCAGATAATTCTGCAAGAATCGTTCGGCTTAAAGCAAATTATATTCAAACCATAGATCCTGTTATTTCATTTCTTCAGGATAAGAATCCGACTTTGGCTTATCAAATTTCAGAAGGGGACTTCCTTCCAGAGGCAAGTAGGTTTGAGGAGTTGGATGATCTTGAATGGGCATTTGGAACTTTAGGAGTGCGTGATAAGGCTAGGTATTTTGCCACACTTTATCTAGAAGATATTGGAGATTTAATTACGGAAGCAATTGACCCAAATTTTGGTTTTAGTCGCTACGCAGAGCGATTGGGAATCTCTGCCAATAAGTTTGATGAAATGAATCAAGCTTTAAATGGAGAAACCGGCCTGATAGATCAAATCATGTTGGAAATACTTGAAAAAAAGCTGAAAGAAACCAAACCAAACTCTGTTGCTTTTTCAGTCCCATTCCCTGGAAATCTTTATGGAGCTTTGAAATGTGGGCAATTTGTCAAAGAGAAGTATCCTGAAATTAAAGTATGGATGGGAGGCGGATACCCAAATACAGAATTACGGTCTTTGAAAGATCCAAGAGTTTTTGATTTTGTAGATTTTATTGTTCTAGACGACGGAGAGGCGCCAGTTCGTTTACTTTTAGAATATTTGGATGGCAATAGACAGTTAAATGAGCTAAAAAGAACATTTATTAGGGAAAATGGGAAAGTGAAACTGCTGAATAACTCTGCTGTTAAAGATGTCTCTCAAAGGGATGTTGGAACACCTGATTATAGTGACTTAAAGTTGAGGGACTATTTATCAGTGATAGAAGTAGCAAATCCAATGCATCGATTATGGAGTGATGGTCGATGGAATAAGCTGACCTTAGCTCATGGATGTTATTGGGGTAAATGTACTTTTTGCGATATCTCGCTTGACTATATTGGAAGGTATGAACCTATTACTGCGTCGATTCTTTGTGACCGGATCGAAGAAATTATGGCTCAAACTGGCGAAAATGGATTTCACTTTGTAGACGAAGCTGCCCCACCAGCGTTAATGCGCGATTTGGCAATTGAGATTTTGAGAAGAGAGATTACAGTTGTTTGGTGGACAAATATCCGGTTTGAAAATAGTTTCTCTGCAGACTTATGTAGACTCTTACGTGCTTCAGGATGTATAGCTGTATCTGGAGGTTTAGAAGTTGCTTCTGATCGATTACTTGCTTTGATAAAAAAGGGCGTTACAGTATCTCAAGTTGCTCAGGTCTGCAATCATTTTACACAATCCGGAATTATGGTACATGCCTATTTGATGTATGGATTTCCAACTCAAACTACCCAAGAGACAGTGGACTCCATGGAAATGGTAAGGCAATTATTTCAAACCGGTGTTTTACAATCCGCCTTTTGGCATCGATTTGCAATGACTGCTCATAGTCCCGTAGGGCTAGATCCAGAAGCTTTTAATGTTCAGAGAATAGGCTCGGAAGAAGGTGAATTTGCAAACAATGAATTAGAATTTGAAGACCCAGTTGGTGCTGATCACTCTAAATTTAGTCAGGGATTAAGAAAATCACTTTTTAACTACATGCATGGAGTAGGCTTTGAAATACCCTTGCAAGATTGGTTTGAAGTGAGAATACCAAAAACTACTGTTTCCAAGAATTTTATTTCCAAAGCAATTCAAAACGGACCTGAAACAGATTATAAAAATCAGCAGCGAATATTATGGATAAGATCCTTACCGGAATTGGTGCCCTTTGAGGAAGACAGTTTTTGTGAATTGGTTTTCTCAGGAAAGAAGGAAGATTTTGCAATGGAATTACCGCTTGAGCTAGGAGCTTGGATTGCTAATCTTCTTGGAAAAGTATCCTATACCCAGGAACTGCAGACTTTGAAACCTATAAAAGAAAGTTATGAGGAAGAAATAGGTGATTTTGAAGAATTAGTAGAATCTGAAGTTTGGGAAATTTTAAGAGAGCAAGGGCTATTGATTTTCTAAATGTTATATACGCCCTAATAGATTCATCTAAATGACCTAGGGCTATTTATCTTGAAAAATTATTGTGTAAATTCCATTCTCACTTTAAAAAGATTATGGAAGAACCAATACGTATTAAAAAAGAAAAGCCGGATAGAGAACATCAGACTTTTTTTAGAGTGACTTTTAAAAACAACTGTAATCTTCTTCAGATTGCTGATAATAAAGCAAACATCATAATCAGTATCAATGCCTTAGTGATATCTTCTTTGGTAGCAATTATGGGTTATGGTACTATTTCACATCAAATAGAGGTACAAAGTCCAATTACCTTAACTCCAGTTTTACTTCTGATTACCGCCTGTTTTATCTCTACAATTTTGGCAGTTCAGTCTGCCAAACCCAAAATAATGGGGGATAAGGGTGAAACAGAAAACCCTACAAAATCTAGCATCATGTTTTTCGGTTCAAGTGAAAACTTAACAATGGATCAATACCTCCTTGAAGTAGAACGGATTTTACCCTCCAAAAAAGAAATTCAGGAACAAATGTCCATTGCGTTGTTTTATCAAGCGAAAGTTTTGAATAAAAAATATAGTCTTCTAAGGCATGCGTATAATGTATTTATTATTGGCCTCGGTTTAGGAGTTATTACTTTTTTAATTTTCCTGAGTATGGCTTTTTAGGACAAAAAAAAGGGAAACTAATCTTAATAGTTTCCCTTTTTCTGCTCTTTAAATAGTTTAGCCTTTTAAATGTTTATTGAAAAATCCGATGGTTCTTTCCCAGGCTAGTGTAGCGGCAGCTTCATCATACCTTGGCGTAGTATTATTATGAAAGCCATGGTTGACATCAGGATATACAAATGCTTGATATTCGACATTATTGGCCTTTAAAACTTTTTCATAATCAGGCCAACCTGCATTAACTCGCTCATCCAATCCTGCATATTGAAGCATCAATGGGGCTTTGATTTTTGCAGCTTCTTCAGCAGATGGTTGCCCGCCATAAAAAGGTACAGAAGCTCCCAAGTCAGGAAGTCTTACTGCCATCATATTGGAAATCCAACCGCCAAAACAGAACCCTACAACTCCTACCTCGCCCGTACAGTTTGGGTGATTCTTTAAAGTTTCATAGGCTGCAATAAAATCTTCCAGCATTTCATTTCTATCTCTTTTAGACTGCATGGTACGACCTTCGTCATCATTGCCGGGATAGCCGCCAAGGGGAGTCAAAGCGTCTGGTGCCAAGGAAATAAATCCTGCTACGGCACATCTTTTCCCCACGTCTTCAATGTAGGGGTTTAGACCTCTGTTTTCATGGACTACCACAATTCCCGGTACTTTCCCATTCATTCCCGTTGGAGTGGATAATAAACCCTTTATTTTTCCTCCTCCTTTGGGAGAATCATACATGATGTATTCAGACTCCAATCGTTCATCTCCAGCTAGGATAGTTTTTGTATCTACATAATTCGGCATCATTGCACTCATGAGTGATGCTACTGTAATACCCCCTACCGCATATGCCGATAGTTTCTCCACAAAAGTTCTTCTGTCTAACTTATTATGCGCATAAGCATCATACAGATCAAATACTTCCTGTTTAATATCTTCTTTCTTTAATTCTTTCATTTTTTAACTAGTTATAATTTGAGTTTTTTTTTGGTTTCAAGCCTAATTTATTCAAAATCAGTTTGTTTTCAGAATTCTTTTGTTTAAAGTAATTTATTGAGAATGAATGGTCTTTTTTTAAAGGATTCTATTTTTCAATTTTGATCTTCAATTAATTTGAGATAGACAAAGTGGACTCTGATAAGGCCATTGGGAATAAAACATAGCTACCCGTTTCATCTTTCATAATTTCGAGATTTTTATCATTATCAATTTTTACCTGTTCCCAATCTTCTGGAATATAAGTTTTAATAGATAATGGAATAGAATAAACAGATGGATCTAAGTCTGAATCCAGCGAAATAGTGATCTTATTATTATCTAGTTTACTAGAAACCTGAGTATTTTGGCGAGCCCTTACATACTTGGTGACATCCCGGAATGTTTCAATCCAAATCTCTTTTTCCTTTGATTTCATAAAGGAGAAATATTCCTCTAATTGCTCTTTTGTTTTAGGTTCCCAGCCTAGATTCTCAACTCCATGAATTACCAAAACCAACCAAATATTGTCGTGATTCAATGTAGTGTCGATCCATGCTTTCATATCTTCAAAAGAATGTCGGGATAGGATTCCTCTTTGCCATTGTACATATTCTTTTTG
>NZ_JAHEBC010000501.1 GCF_024642405.1 Algoriphagus sp.
TTTTTTATGTGGATATAATTCATAGTCCACCTCCACATTTTCTTCCTGCGCTTTATCTAAAAACCTGTCTATGCTTACTTCTATGCTAGGATAGGTTCTTTCCCCCTCCATAATCAGCAATGGAATCTTTTGGCTTTCCAGAAAATAGATCGGTGAATATTCTTTCCAAACCGTCGGATCCTTGGTAAAAGTCTTAATATACTTCTTTCCTTCCTCTGGATAATCGCTCAAAAACCAATTCATATCCAAGCCTGCAGGATCAATGAGAATCCCTCCTTTAATTGGATTTACAGTCCCTATTTCTTCAAAATACTCATTATTAGTAGCTAACACAGCTGCCAAATGTGCTCCGGCAGAATGACCAGAGATAAATATCTGATCAGGATTTCCACCATATTGTTCAATATTATTTTTTGTCCAGAGAACCGCTTGCGCGGCAGTTTCCACCATATCTTCTATTTGAAAATCCGGAGAGAGAGGGTAATCTGCTATGACAGTTACGACTTCTCTTCTCGCCATTCGACTCCCCAAAAAATCATAAATCTCTTTTCTTCCACTTTCCCAACTTCCACCATATAAAAAAACCAATACTGGTAGGTTTTTCTTAGATTTCTTAGGAGAGAAGACATTCAATTGCTTACTTGGAATCGTAGGATTGATGTTGGAATCTACAAAAGTCAAATCCTTATCTCGATGAATTCCTTTAAATGCGCAGGAACTTAGTAAAAGTATGAATCCAAAAAATGTACTGGACTTCAATAAGGCACTTCTCATTAGCGAATGAAATTGATAAATAATTGATCAACAAAGTTATATCATTCCTGATTAAATATGAATAAAAGAAAAGCAAAGCTCAATTAAACTGGACTTATGTGGTAATTGTCCTTATTTTCAATAAAAAAACCCTGTTTCACTCAAAGCAAACTTATGAACAAGCTCATTCTTGAGTACTCAAAATATTTGCCGATTTTTTGTTTAGCTGTTTTCAGTCTCAGTCTTTTGAGTTGTGGAGCAGACTCCAGCGAAAGCATAAAGCCTGAAGTAAAATCAATTACCGAATCTGTTTATGCATCTGGCAATATCAAGGCTTTGGATCAATATGATGCATTCACCAATGCCAGTGGCCCTATTCAGGAGATTTTTGTACAGGAAGGAGATTCTGTTTCTATTGGAACTCCCCTTTTGGCAGTATTTAGTGAAAGGGAAAAACTCAGTCGGGAAAATGCGGAGATTGCTAAAGCTTACGCAGACTTGCAGGCTAATCAGTCGAAACTGAGAGATCTTCAACTGAGCATTGACCTGGCAAAAAGCAAAATGCAAAATGATTCGCTCTTGTATGTTCGACAGAAGAATTTACATGATCAAAATATCGGAACGGAAGTAGAATTTGAGCAAAAGCGTCTGGCTTGGGAAAATTCCAAGACTGCCTATGAATCTATTGTAATTCGATATAATGATCTGAAAAGGGAAATAGAATTTAATTCAAAAAGTGCCTCTAAAAACCTTGCCATCAGTCGAGTTTTAGAAAGTGATTATGTTTTGAAAAGCAAAATCAATGGAAAGGTCTATGCCCTACTTAAGGAAAAAGGAGAAATGGTTACTCCTCAGGTAGTTTTAGCTGTTTTGGGAAGTGCCGATGATTTTCTCCTCGAACTTCAGGTGGACGAATATGATATCGCAAAAGTGAAAGTTGGCCAAGAAGTCTCCGTGTCTATGGATAGCTATAAAGGAGAAGTTTTTAAAGCCGTGGTTTCGAAAGTATATCCCATCATGGATACCCAAACCAAAAGTTTCACCGTGGAGGCCAAATTCACCAACGCTCCTCCCCAACTCTATCCCAACCTGAGTCTAGAAGCAAATATTATTACAGAAGTGAAAGAGAATGCCTTGGTGATCCCAAGAGGATATTTGATTGCAGATTCTTTAGTGGTTAATGAGGATGAAGACACCTTGAGAGTGAAGACCGGAATCAAGAATTACCAATTTGCAGAAATCCTGGAGGGAATAGATTCCTCTACAGTTTTGATTAAGCCATCCCTATGAAGTGGAGCCTAATATTTGAAATCTCCCAAGCATTGATGACCGCAAGGTTAAAACAAACCTTGGTGGCTGCAGTCGGTGTGACTTTCAGCATTACGATGTTTGTGACTTTGCTTGGTTTT
>NZ_JAHEBC010000015.1 GCF_024642405.1 Algoriphagus sp.
AAATTTTTAATCTTCTTTTCCAACCTCACTGCCTCACTTCTGGAGTCGCATCCAATAGAGTAAATTAGCTGCCAAGGAGCACCTGTTCTCGTGAACCGTTCTCTACCTGCATTATGCCGATTGAGCCTTTTTATTAAATCCGAGGTTTGACCCACATAGTATTTTCCTAGACTATTCGAGTACAATATGTAAACGCAGTATTCCATGGAGATTCAAAAAAAAACAGTTCCGAAGAACTGCTCTTGAAATTGTCGGGGTGGCGGGATTTGAACCCACGACCCTCCTGACCTCAGTCAGGATACGCTAACCTCCAAGATCCTGGATAGCCAAATATCGTTTTGCCCCCAAATTTTTAATCTTCTTCTCCAACCTCACTGCCTCACTTCTGGAGTCGCATCCAATAGAGTAAATCAGCTCCCAAGGAGTACCCATTCTCGTGAACCGTTCTCTACCTGCATTATGCCGATTGAGCCTTTTTGTTAAATCCGAGGTTTGACCCACGTAGTATTTTCCTAGACTATTCGAGTACAATATGTAAACGCAGTATTCCATACCTATTCAAAAAAAAACAGTTCCGAAGAACTGCTCTGTAAAATGTCGGGGTGGCGGGATTTGAACCCACGACCCCACGCCCCCCAGACGTGTACGCTAACCGGACTGCGCCACACCCCGAAACTGAAGCGAAATTAATATAATGAATGAGTATATCCAGTACCAAAAAGAAATTAAAACAATTCAAATTCAATTTTTTTTGAAAAACACTGCTTGGTAAGAAGAAATGCAGCATTTTTCACAAGTACTTGCTTTTGGATTTAAATCTAACGCTTTTCTCATGGCCTCTTTTCCATTGTTAAAAGGGCCTAAATATTCTCGATCTAGAATATCAGGTATTAAATCGCATTCTCTTTCATGGATTTCATAATTTCCTTCACTGGTTGGATTTGATGATAAATAAAAGAATTTCATACTAAAATCATTTGTGCCAAAAGTACAATTTCACAGAGGCTCAAAAAATACCCTATATTGGGTATTTTCAAGCATTAAAAAGGTGTTTTTGGATTCAAAAGCCTTTCATTTTACAAAAATCCTAAAAATGCTTACTAGTTCCTTTTAAGTTAAAACTAAAAATCAACCCAATATCTTTCTAGTAACAATACCCATTCCTCGTCCAGTGAAATATTAGGCCGGTCCTCTCCTGCCCTCCTATACCAGTAATCTGCATTCCATAGATCTCCTTCTTTTCTATGTAAATAAGCATGAACACGAGCTGCACTTTTTCCGGCTAATTGATCGACTAAATCATGAGAGGTTTTCCAATCTCCTTTTCCATCATAATAAAGGGATTTAAGCTCCGGGCCAAATGAATCTAAAGGTTTAGTAAGGTTTAAAAAACGGTCGATTTTTGACTTTTCCATGCTATTACAATACTAGTTTCTACACCAAAACAAAGTCATTTTAGCGACAAAAGGTTTATTCTTCTGTGATTTTTTCGTGATATCCTCGGTCCAAATTTGTGCTAAACAAAACCAATAAAATCATGAAAAAAGTAATTGTTCTTTTCTATTTCGCCTTTTTAGGACTGGTGGCATGCTCTGATGATAAAGACAAAGACCCTGTCATCCAGGATCCTACTAAACCCACTGGAGCTTTTAATGTACAGAGAATGGGAAACTTTATTGATCAAAACGGGGCTGGTTCTTCGGGTACAGCATCCTTAGGAATTGACTCACAAAATCAGGAATTCCTTGAATTCGGGTCTGGATTCAATACCGCTTTGGCAACCGGAACCGTAACTGTATTCCTTTCTACCTCAGACGCTTTTATGGCAGACCCAGGAAATGGAAATCCAGATCTATTAGCATTAGGGGTGGTTAGATCTGCAGGAATAAATTACTTTCCTATTCCTCAAGGCACCTCCACTGAGAAGTATTCTCATGTTATACTTTGGTGTGGTTCAGTAGGCATTCCATTCGGAAATGCTCCTCTTAATTAATCCACATGTTTCTTAAATCAAAGAATTGGTTTGGTAAGTCATTTCAACTCGGGGTGTTTCTCCTCGGGCTGATTTACTTATTGAACTACCAAGAAGGTCTATCTCAAAGTGGTTGGACAAAAGGAAAAAAAGAAGGCTTTTATCAGCTTAGCTATCAAAGCATGCTTTCCAGTGATTACTTTACTTTAGAGGGAGAAAAATTAGAAACCAATCAATTTTCTCAGCAATCCTTAGTTTTTTATGGTGAATATGGTGTGACAGATCAATTCACCATAATTGCCAATCTTCCGCTACAGACATGGAATGGATTTGAAAATACTCAAAAAGTAAGTGGATTAGGTGATCTGAGACTGGAGTTTAAACATGCAATTTTAAAAAAGTACCTCCCGCTCTCAATTTCAATTGCCCCAGAATTACCTATTGGAAAAGCTAACAATTTTGCGAAAAGCACCATTAATGACTTTGAGCAAATTAATCTCCCTTCTGGTGATGGGGAGTTCAACGTATGGTCTACTCTTGCTAGTTCTTTTGCTTTGCCCAACACTCCTCTTTACGGAAGCATATTTGGAGCTTATAACATCCGTACTGAATACGAGGGGATCCAGTTCAGCGATCAATTTGCTATTGGAGCAGAGGTCGGCTACCAAATAGCCCAAAAAGTCTGGGTAAATGCTCGATTAAATGCGCTTGCTACTGTTGGAGATGTACTTGTGGCGACAGACTTTGTAAGAGGAGATGGGACTGAATATACCAGTTTCAGTTTTGGAGCAAGTGTACCGGTATACAAGAAATTTCATCTCAACCTAAACTATAGAAATTTTAATGATCTGATTTTTGACCGAAAAAACCTGTATTCCTCAGGCGTGGTCAGTATCGGACTGTACTACGAACGTAAATAAACGATGCAGACTATTATATCAAATTGGGAATCGAATCAAATCACATTTCCAAAATTCAAAAGTTATTCCAAGCGTGAAATCATCTACCGTCAAGGTGAGCCTTCTTTGGGATTTTATTTAGTGAAGCATGGAAGTGTAAAACTCCAAAAAACATTGCCAAATGGTACTCAGTCAATATTGAAAATAATTACCTCTGGTGAAATTTTTGGGGATGGCACCTCGATAGATTCTTTAAATATTAGAAACAACAGCTTAGCCATAGCTTTAGAGGAAGGGACATTAATTCAAACGATCTCTTCGAAAAACTTTCAGGATCCTACCATCGGTCTTCAATTGTTAGATAAACTTCAATCATATAATCTTGAAATGACACAACGGGTAGAACGTTTGAATTGGATGGATTCAGAAAGTCGAATCAAGCATTTATTGCATCACCTTGCCCAAAAATTAGGTAGGCGATTTGGTGATGAAACTCTTTTAAAATTGAATTTAACGCACGAGGAAATTGCTATGCTTACAGATTCCAGCCGTCAGACCGTCACCAAGACTCTTTCTAACTTAAAAAAAGACGGGGTAATCACTTACTCCAGAAATCGAATACTCTTTAGAAATCTTTCAACATTCAACTCTAATTCCTAATGAAAAACCATATTAAAATATTCTTATCACTAGTCGTTATAGCTCTTTTTTCTAGTTGTGACAGTGGCTCCATGAGAGACTCAGACCCAATGATGCCTGTGGATGAAGTAGAAGTAATAGGTCCTGTATCTGTTATAAAAACCGGATCTCTAACTCCTCAAAGTAGTACAAATACGAAAGGAATGATCCAAGTAGTCAGTAATGAAGAAGGAAAATTCTTTATTAGACTGACAGATGATTTCACTACTAAATTCAGTACCGGGACAGTCACTGTTTATCTTTCCACCTCAGAAAATTTACGACTTTCAAACTCTGGATCTTTCCAATTAATATCAATTGTAGGAAAACCAGGTGAACACTTTTTCCCTCTAGGCGCAGCTCCTGATGCCAAATTCACTCACGGAATTATTTGGTGTGGTGCAGCGGCAATTCCTTTTGGCTTTGCTCCATTGAATTAAATTTCAAACAAACTCTTGCCCCTTAATAATAAAGACCTATTCTTAACAAATAGGTCTTTATGGCAACACTCCCATGGATTCAACTTCAAGTCAATAGAAGGTTTTGATTATATTAAATCGATCGAAAAACTTACGGAGTTAATTCAAACTCAAACTCTGTAAAACTCTTAGAATCCGAATGAATTTTGATCTTACTTCCATGGATCTCCAAAATATGCTTTACAATTGCTAAGCCGAGCCCAGAACCTTGTACACCTTGTTGATCTTTATCAATCATATAATACCTGTCAAAAAGTGATTTAAGCTCAGATTCAGGAATCCCTTTTCCAGAATTACGAATTTTTATACAAACGCCTCCATGCTCCACTTCGCAGGCATCGATCAAAATATTCCCTTCATTTGGGGTGTATTTTACAGCATTATCCAATAAATTTTGAATTACACGATCGATCAGTGATAGGTCTGCTTTGACGACAGGTAAATTCTGGCAAATCTGAGAATTAATTTTTATCCCCTTCGTTTCTGCAAGTAATTCATATTTTAAAGCTGAGTCAAAGAGCAGCTCCTGAACTTTCAATCGCTCTAATTTCACCTGCATTTGACCCGATTCAAGTTTAGAAAGATCAAATAAATCTGAAACAAGTTTGGTCAACTTATCTGTAGAGCTAGAAATAATTCTTAGGTACTTCTCTTGATCCTCTTTGCTTATTTTATCTCCTTTGATCTGCAGGGTTTCTATGTAACCGTTGATAATCGCTAACGGATTTCGTAAATCATGAGAAACATTTGCGATTAATTCCCTTCGCAAAGAGTCTACTTTTTTTAGTTCATCGATATTGGCTAGAATCGTATCAGCCATATGATTAAAGGTATTCCCCAGTGCCGCTAACTCTGAATCGGAATTAGATTGAGGAACCCTTGCATTAAGGTCCCCATCTCTGAATTGTTCTACTGCTTTTATGATCTTACGAAGATGTCGGGTCAACCATTCTATCAACACTAAGCCAATCAATAAAGCGACAACCAGAGTGATTAAAATTGAATTAAATGTCAATTTCATCCAAAAACTCCCCAAAAGACTTTTGGAAATGGTCTCATATTTTTCACTCGCTAAAGTGATGTATACATATCCGAGAAGCTGGGAATCTTCATATACCGAAGTAGCGGAAAAGACGGATTTATCCCCAGGATTTCTAGGGTCATCCCCCAAAATGAAATTCGCCCCTTGATCAGCAATAAACTTCTTCACAGGTTCAATTTCTACACTCTTTAATTTCACTTTTTGATCCAGGACCACATAGGATAAAATATTTCCATTTGGATCCAGCAAATACACTTCAATCCCTGGGTTGACAGCCATCATTGAATGCATAATCACCCCTAATGCCTCTTCATTTACTTCTCCATCTTTAAAAGGATTGACTTCTTTGATTAGGTATTCAGCTACCTCAGCATTGAGCCGCTGCGTGGTTTCCTGAAAATATCGCTGAGAGGTAGTAGCCGTGATGTAAACATAAGAGAACCCAACGATCAACAAAATCAAAATAAAACTAAGAGATATTCTCCAATATAGACTTTTCATAAAATGATTTTAAAGTTCATCGTTAAACCGATATCCTACTCCCCAAGTGGTCAGGATAAAAGATGGATTATTTGGGTCTTGTTCTACTTTTGCCCGGAGCCGATTGATATGAGCATTAACTGTATGTTCGTAGCCACTAAAATCATATCCCCAAATAAGCTCCAATAATTCTCCTCTTGAATAACTTCGGCCAGGGTTTCTCGCCATGAGTAATAATAAATCAAATTCTTTCGGGGTCAATTCTAGCCGTTTTTGATCTAAAAGTACTTTTCGCTTTTTCTCATCAATTTCTAAAGAATTGAATCGCATCTGCTTTACGTCTTTTTCTGCCAAAAGAGCAAATTGATCTTGTCTTCTCATTATAGCCTTAACCCTTGCAATAAATTCCCGGATTTTAAAAGGCTTGGTGATATAATCATCTGCTCCGGATTCCAACCCAATCACTTTATCAATCTCTTCTGATTTTGCAGTAATCATAAGGATAGGGGTAAAATTATCCAATGCCCTCAGGCGCTGACAAATAGCGATCCCATCCATTTCGGGAAGCATAATATCTAAGATTATTAAATCGAATTTATTTGAATTGGCCTCCTCAAAACCCAGCCTTCCATTATTTCGAACTTGAGTTTGGTAATTTAGATCATTCAGGTGAATTTGAATCAAATCGCTGATGTTAGGATCGTCTTCTACAATAAGTACTTTTTTCATTTTCAGGAATTTGAATTGAAAATTAATTTTTAAACATCACGAAACTATCACAATGCCAAAAAAACGAGGGTT
This sequence comes from Algoriphagus sp., assembly GCF_024642405.1. Lineage (GTDB taxonomy): Bacteria > Bacteroidota > Bacteroidia > Cytophagales > Cyclobacteriaceae > Algoriphagus. The sequence goes on from NZ_JAHEBC010000015.1 coordinate 6,352, forward strand.
GCCAAGTAATCTGAATAATAAGATCATTAAATTATCTTCATAATTAAATCTTAAAATGAGGCTTCATATCCTATGAAATCAACATTTATCTTTTTCAATTGTGTTGCATTTTTACTAAAAAATTCTAACAATACCACTTCGCTTTGGAATCAGAATTTGGCTAGCAAACAGTGGATGAATATAATTCCAGATATGAAGTATTATTTTTCTATGCTCCCGATAAAGATTATTTCTGACATATCGGTTAAAAAAATACCGAAGATGAGTGTTAGTATCCCTGAACTAATATCTGGGTATTGATGAAAAAAATCTAAAGTATTCTATAAAATTACTGAAACCTGAATCATTCCTACAATCCAGATCTTGAAATAGGAAAATACTTCAATTCTAAACCGATGAGTTAGTTAAGAAGCTTAAATAATTGTTGAGTTAATATGATTCGGTAACTACGACTATTTCTATCTTTTTACCTTTTCCTCCAGCAGCATCAATTCGGCTTCCCGTATTTTTTCTTCCAGAAGAGCCATATTTTTTTCTTTGCCAGGTTTAAAAAATCTCAAACCATATTTAGAATGATAGTGATGGGATTTTAAAAATTCTCTGGTTCCTTTAAGCCAATCTAAAAGTGGGATTTCTTTTCCAATAGAACTTTCTTTTTCTTTTTTCAAAAGTAAGGTATGGTGATAAAATAAATCAGAACCCAGTTGACTCAAATCCGAATCACAAATTATTTCCTCAAAAAGATTTTTAGGTTGCTGAGGAACTTTAGTTGCCAAAATTGCGGATTGTATCCGTTGAATTCTCTCTTCTGGAAGTCCCAATTCCATTAAACAAGTTTGTGCTAGGTTTGCTCCTTGTTGCTCATGCCCTTCGGCGACTCCATCCCAATAACCAACATCATGAAGCCATCCCGCATAAAACAGGTCTTCCAAATCCTGTTCTGGCAACCCAAAGTACTTTCCCAAAACATTTACCGTATCAACAATAAGTAATGTATGATCCAAGTTATGATAACAGACATCAGGCATTTGCATATTTGCAAACATCTCCATCATCCAGGATTCAAACTTTACTAATAATTGATTATTCAAAGCCAATATTCTATTTTATAACTCCTAATATAAAAAAATATTAGTTTTCAAAGAACGATGAACCAAATTTCTATACTATCCTTTTTTTCACTTTTTCTTTTAAGCCAATGTTATCCTCAATCAGATGGTTCTTTAATATATACTTTTCCAAGTAGATATTCTTTGGAAAAAATGACAACAGTGTACCTCTCAAATGAGCTAGAAGAAATTTCAGGTCTGGAATGGGTAAGTGAGGATGAACTTTGGGCCATTGAAGACGAATCATCAGTTATTTATGTTCTTAATCCTATAACTGGAGAAATAACGTTCAGCCAAAAATTTGCAAAAAATGCAGACATAGAGGACATCTTGACATATAGTGGTGTTGCTTATGCTTTACAAAGCAACGGGGATATTTATCAGATCAACAACCCTTTAAAGGAAACCAGTGAATCAACTACTTTTAAATTTCCTTTAAAAGGGAAAAACGACTTTGAGGCAATAATTAAATCAAATCAGGAGTCTGCTTTATGGATATTTTGTAAGGATTGCCAATCAGATAAAAGCGATAAAATCTCTTCCGTTTATTCTTTCGACCTGGAAAAGAGGAATTTTGAGCCTTATGCAAAAAAAATCTTAAAAACCTCTGATTTAAAGCAAATCCTAAATGAGAAGGAATTAAAAAATTTAAGGATGCAGCCTTCAGGTATTGCCTATCATCCAATAGAGCATAATTATTATCTATTATCTTCCAGCGATCAATGGTTAATGATTTTGGATCAGCAACTTGTTCCTAAAGAGTTTTACAAACTTGATCCAGCTATTTTCAAGCAACCTGAAGGAATCACTTTCAGTCCAAATGGTGATTTATTTATTTCCAATGAAGCTAGAGGAAGTAAGCCAAATTTGCTACGTTTTCCTTATAAACCATCGTAATTGATTCCAAACCCATTCATTTCCCAAATGAATTTTTTGATTGATTGGATTTAGGTATTTAATAGAAATATGATCCATTTGCCTCTTCAAACCCAGTCTTTAAAGAGTCTTATTGCTAAATCATTAATAAAATAGCCATTTTAAAAAAACATAGTCATTTGTTTGGGGTTGGAGGCTTCGGGAGAAAGTCTATATTTGCCGAGTTGATTATAAAAAACCCTATTAAGTATTTAGAATCTATATGGAAAACGCGCTTATTTATTTGGTCCCGGCACTTGGGATTTTAGGCCTGATAGCGATGGCAATAAAATCTGCATGGGTAACGAAACAAGAAACAGGAGATAAAAATATGATGGAACTGGCCGGCTATATTGCCGACGGTGCCATGGCTTTCTTAAGAGCTGAATGGAAAGTACTTGGATACTTTGCTGTAATTGCTGTTATACTCCTTGGTTGGTCAGGAACGATGGTAGAAACTTCCAGTCCAGTCATTGCTATTTCATTTTTAATCGGAGCTTTTTTCTCTGCATTTGCTGGATATATTGGAATGCGTATTGCAACCAAAGCGAATGTAAGAACCACTCAAGCTGCAAGAACTAGTTTGAAACAAGCGCTTAAAGTTTCTTTCACGGGAGGTTCAGTGATGGGACTTGGTGTCGCTGGTCTTGCTGTACTTGGACTAGGTTCATTATTTATTTTCTTTTATCATTTTTATGTTCAAAGCATTGGCGCTGGAGTGAATGGCGTTGAAATGGAAAAAGCACTTGAAGTTCTGGCGGGCTTCTCTTTAGGAGCTGAATCCATTGCTTTATTTGCAAGAGTTGGCGGAGGTATTTATACAAAAGCTGCAGATGTAGGAGCTGATTTGGTAGGAAAGGTAGAAGCGGGAATACCTGAAGATGATGTAAGAAACCCAGCAACTATCGCTGATAACGTGGGTGATAACGTGGGTGATGTTGCCGGTATGGGTGCTGATCTTTTTGGTTCTTATGTAGCGACGATATTAGCCACCATGGTATTAGGGAGAGAAATTGTTTCTGAAGATGCATTTGGTGGAATAGCCCCGATTTTATTACCGATGATACTTGCCGGTTTAGGCATTATTTTCTCCATTATGGGGATGGCTTTTGTAACCATTAAAGATGAAAAAGGAGACGTTCAGAAAGCTCTTAATATGGGTAATTATTCTTCTATCATTTTTACGGGAATTGCTTCCTTCTTTGTTGTTCAATACATGTTACCGGAAACTCTTTCCATTAGAGGATTTGAGTTTACCAGTATGCAAGTCTGGTATGCTATCATTCTTGGCCTTGTAGTAGGTACATTGATGAGTATAATCACCGAGTATTACACTGCTATGGGTAAAAGACCAGTAATGTCTATTATCAAACAATCTGCGACTGGACATGCAACAAATATCATTGGAGGTTTATCTGTGGGAATGGAATCCACAGTTCTTCCAATTCTAGTTTTAGCAGGTGGTATCTATGGAGCTTACGAATTGGCAGGATTGTATGGTGTTGCCATTGCTGCAGCAGGCATGATGGCTACGACGGCGATGCAATTAGCGATAGACGCTTTTGGACCAATTGCTGATAATGCTGGCGGTATTGCTGAAATGAGCCAGCTTCCAGAAGAAGTAAGAGGAAGAACAGATATTTTGGATGCAGTTGGAAATACCACTGCAGCGACAGGAAAAGGATTTGCAATTGCTTCTGCAGCTTTGACTTCTTTGGCCCTATTTGCAGCATTTGTCGGAATCGCAGGAATTGATTCTATAGATATTTTTAAAGCCAATGTTTTAGCGGGGCTATTTGTAGGTGGGATGATTCCATTTATTTTCTCATCCTTGGCAATTGCAGCAGTAGGTAGAGCCGCCATGGACATGGTAAATGAAGTGAGACGTCAGTTTAGAGAAATTCCCGGGATAATGGAATATAAGGCTAAACCTGAGTACGATAAGTGTGTGGAAATTTCTACTAAAGCTTCTATCAGGGAAATGATTGCTCCAGGAGCAATCGCATTGATCACACCAATTATCGTTGGATTTATCTTCGGTCCTGAAGTGCTAGGCGGTCTTTTGGCTGGTGTTACTGTTTCAGGTGTATTGATGGGTATGTTTCAATCCAATGCCGGTGGTGCTTGGGATAATGCTAAAAAATCCTTTGAAAAGGGTGTTGAAATAGACGGAGAAATGTATTACAAAAAATCTGAGCCACATAAAGCATCAGTAACTGGTGATACTGTAGGAGATCCTTTTAAAGATACTTCAGGTCCTTCAATGAATATTCTAATTAAACTTATGTCAATCGTAGCTTTGGTTATTGCCCCTCATATTAGTGAAGGCAACCATGGTTCGGATATGGCTGAGAAAATTGAGATCAAAAAAGAAATCAAATACGAAGACGGAAAAAAAGTAGTTACTGAAATCAAAAAAGTAACACGTTAAAATCCCTCGGTTTAAAAATTTAAAGCCACTTCCTTTGAAGTGGCTTTTTTATTGCCGTAATCCAAATATTATTACTGCAAAAACAAGCAATAGCAAATAATATTCGATTATCCTTTAATCGTTAATTTTTTCATAAAAAAGACATCATTATTTTTGATTAATGATAATAATTATCCTTATTTTAAAGCATTATCTCTTTAATAATAGGAAAAAAATGTACGGTTTTATTACAAAAATCGATTTTGATCAATTTTGATAAAAACCTCAATAACTTAATAAACGTATTGAATATCAAGGTATTAAATAAATTTGAAAATATTAATACTTGATTTTGCTACTAATTATTCTTTTATAAGCTGTAAAAAACAGCAAAACTTTTGATAATAAGTACATGATTACAATTCAATTCCATAATTCTAAACCAATAAACTAATGAAGAAAAGCTACTCATTAACATTGCTTTTCCTCTTTGGCTTTTTATTGAGCATACCAACCTATGCGCAGCAAACGGTCAGAGGTAAAGTTACCGCCCAAGAAGATGGGCAGCCATTGCCTGGTGTAAGTATTTTAATCCAAGGCACAACCACAGGAACCGTCACGGATATTGACGGTAATTATTCCATCAGTGTACCTAGCAGCGAATCTGTTTTGGTGTTTTCATTTATAGGATTCGATTCCCAAAGCTTAAGCGTAGGAAGTAATTCTGTATTGGATGTCAGCTTAGCAGTATCCACCTCCGAACTTGATGAATTTATTGTAACAGCATTTGGTATTTCCCAAGAAAAGAAATCCCTAGGATATGCTGCTCAAAGTATCGATTCTGAAGCGATCACTACTTCCAGGCAACCGAATGTGGTCAATGCTCTCCAAGGACAAGTGGCAGGGGTGCAGGTAACCAATTCGGGTGGTGCTCCGGGACAATCTGCCAGAATCATCATCAGAGGCATCAACTCGCTTGACCCAAGTGCAGATAACCAACCACTTTTCGTGGTGGATGGTGTTCCGGTAGATAACTCAACTGTAGAATCCACTGGTACGCCAAGAGGTATGACCAATAGAATTGCAGATATCAATCCGAATGACATTGAAACGATGTCAGTTTTGAAAGGTGCTGCTGCAACTGCTCTTTATGGTGTCCGTGCAGCTAATGGTGCAGTGATCATTACCACTAAAAAGGGTAAAGCCGGTCAGATTCAAGTAAATGTTTCCAGTTCATTTGGCATGGATGAGTTAGTTAAAAAACCATCACTTCAAAACGAATATGGTCAAGGATTTAGTGGAGAAAGAGATGACTCGAGTTTTTGGCCTTCCTGGGGAGCTAACATCTCTGAAGAAAATGATCCTAATTATGTTTATCAGGACAATTGGACAAATGCATTCAACACCGGAAAAACCATCGATAACAGTGTAAGCATCGCTGGAGGTAATGAAAAAGCAACTTTCTATGGTTCATTCGGAAGATTGGATCAGGAAGGTATTATTCCATTCTCTACTTGGGCTAGAACTACCGCAAAACTTTCGGGAACCGTTAAAGCTAGTGAGAAATTTAATTTTTCAGGATCTATCAACTATTCAAATTCAGGAGGTAATAGAGTTCCACATGATAGATTCCTAGAAAGAATGATGTATTGGTCGGAAACTACTGATGTTACCGATTATATCAATGAGGATGGCACCATGAAAACTTATGGTAACACCAACCCTATTTATGATGCACGTTTTGCAACTTATGAAGATGATGTAAATAGATTGATAGGAAATATCAATCTGAATTATAGCCCAACAGATTGGCTTATGTTCTCCTATAGACTTGGAACAGATTTCTACAGTGATAGTAGAACAGAGATTACTCCTGGCCCAATGGGGATCGACGGTGAGCAAGCCCTTAGCTCTACTGGGTTTATGGAAGAAACTAGAATTAATAGCAAGGATTTAAATTCTAACTTCTACATCACTCTAAAAAAGCAATGGAATGAAGACTGGAATACTCAGTTGAGATTGGGTAATGATGTTTTCGAAAGAAGATATGATAGAGTTTCAGCTTCCGGTTCAAACTTCGTAATCCCTGGATTCTATAACCTTAGTAACACTACCCAAATATTTGCAAGTCAAGGAAAAAGTGTAAGAAGGCTGGTAGGTTTTTACGGAGATTTGATGGTTGATTATAAGAACTTCTTATTCTTGAATATCACTGGTAGAAATGACATCTCTTCTACCCTACCAAAAGACAACAATTCTTTCTTCTATCCATCTGTAAATCTAGGATATGTATTTAGCGAGAATTTTGACCTGCCTTCTTGGGTTACTTTCGGTAAACTGAGAGGTTCATGGGCTCAAGTAGGTAAGGATACCAATCCTCATATCTTGGGAGCCACCTTTGTTTCTCCTTCTGTATTCCCTCTAAATGGTCAAGTTGGTTTCTCCAAGAATTCTGTATTTGGAGATCCTAATCTGAAACCTGAGCAGACTACCTCTATCGAATTTGGAACTCAGCTTGCTTTCTTCAATAACAGATTAAACTTAGATGTGACTTATTATAAGTCCAACGCAGCAGATCAGATTATCCCAGTACCTATTTCAGATGCAACAGGATTTTCGTCTTACATCACCAATGCCGGAGAAATAGAAAATAGAGGGTTTGAAATCGTAGTTGGTGGTACGCCTATCGAAAGAGGTGATTTCCGCTGGGATGTTACAGCAAACCTTACAACCAACAAAAATGAGGTTAAAGCTATCAGAGAAGGGATCGATCAAATCGTTGTCGGTTCTCAATTCGGATATGCTGGTGCTACTGTGACCATGATCCTAAGAGAAGGTGAAGCATATGGCAATATTTCAGGTAGTCATTATGTGAGACCTGACCTACCTGAAGGGGCAACTGAACTTGACAGAGGATTAACTCAACTTATCGGTTCTAATGGATTTCCAGTAAGAACTGGAAACCAAATCATTCTTGGTAATGCAGTCCCAAAATTCTTTGGAGGCCTAAGAAATCAATTCACTTATAAAGGACTGGAACTTTCTTTCTTAATTGATTTCAGAACTGGTCTAGAACAATATGATCAATTTGGTAATTTCTTATCTGCCTTCGGTAAGCAGGAAGATTCCAACAGAAGAAACGACACAGTCGTGTTCCCAGGAGTTTTAGCTGATGGTTCCCAAAACTCAAAAGAAGTTTGGCTTGGACAAGGCGTTGGACCTGATGGCGTGAATTATGGTGCTGGTTACTGGAGAAACTATTATAGAGGTGCTTCTGAGAACTTCGTGAACGACGCAAGCTTTATTAAGCTAAGAAACATCACTTTGGCGTATAGTCTTCAACCTCAGGTTTTGGAAAAAACACCATTCAGATCCGCTAGACTTTCTCTGGCTGCCAATAATATCATCCTATCCACACCGTGGGATGGTTTTGATCCAGAGTCCTTCTCTTCAGGTGCAGGAGGAAATGCAATTGGGTTCACTGGGCTAGGTTTCCCAGGTGTTCAGAGCTATTACTTCACTTTGAATTTAGGTCTCTAACCACTAAACCAACAGAAAGATGAAATTTAAAAATAAATTAAAAGCAGTTTTGGGAGCATCACTGATTCTTACAGCATCAGCCTGTGAATCTTATTTGGATGTCAATGAAAACCCAAACAACCCACAAGACGCTCCTATCTCAGGTCTAATGACTAATATCACTTATGAGACAAGCTTGAACGTCTATAGAGAAGGAAGTGCAGTGAGCAATTACGTGCAATATTTGGCTTCCCCGAACCCAAGCAGCGGATCAGATACTATGGAGCCTCTTAATTTTAGCAGTATGTGGTTTAGTCTTTACAATGTAATGACTGACCTCTACACTATGAATGAAAAAGCTGAAGCTGAGGGTGCACTTCAATATTTAGGTGCCGGTCAGGTTTTAATGGCGTTAAATTTAGGTATGACCGTGGACCTTTTTGGAGATGTGCCCTTTTCGGAAAGCTTTAACTTCTCCACTGTAACACCTGCCTATGATGATGATCAGGCTCTTTATGGGAATGTAATCAGTCTTTTAGATCAAGGGATCGCAAACCTACAGCAAGAATCATCCATATCCATCGGAAACGATGATTTCATATATGGAGGAGATCTTGATTTATGGTTGAAATTCGCGTATACTTTAAAAGCCCGTTATATGATTCATATGAAAGGAGCTTCCGGGTATAGCGCAGCTGAAGTTTTGAATGCAGCATCCCAAGGATTCACATCAAATGATGATAATGCATCTGTAACTTACTTTGAGCAAAGGTTCAATCCTTGGGCACAAGATGCTATCAATAATGCCAATTTGCTTTTGACAGGATGGATTTCTGAGCAATTTATAGAGGCTTTGGATGGCACTTCTTATCCAACCGTCGATCCTAGATTGAAACTAATGGTCGGAACTACCGATGATGGAGAATTTATCGGAACCGTAAATGGTGCTGGTCGAGGAGATGCTCCTGAACAAGGTGCTCGTTCTACGTTGGTAGAAGGACAGTACTACACTTCAAGACAAGCTCCTCTTTTAATTGCAACTTATGCAGAATTGAAATTTATTGAAGCAGAAGCTGCATTTGATACAGACAAGGCTGCTGCTTACGAAGCATACCTAGAAGGAATCAATGCTCATATGGACATGCTAAGTGTTCCTGAGGAAGAAAAGGCTGCTTACCTTGCTGATGCTAGTGTTAGTATGGGTGCCGATGCTTTAACTTTGGCTGATATTTTCAAAGAAAAATATGTTGCATTATTTCTTCATCCAGAAACCTGGAATGATGCGAGAAGATTTGATTATGCCTATAAGGATATGACTTTACCTGAAAACTTAAACCCTGATTTGGGAGGCGATTATATCCGTAGATTAGCTTACCCAGATAGTGAAGTGAGTAGAAACGGTAACAACGTTCCTTCTGTAACACTTCTAGATAGAATCTGGTGGAACCAGTAATCACTTGAATCTTTCCTTAAGTCTCCTATCGATTCGATGGGAGACTTTTTTTATTTATCTTTTGATAGAAATCTCCAAGCTATGAAAAACTTTCTTTTAGGATTGCTGATACTTTTCAGTTCTTGTACTATCCAAAAAATCAATAAATCCTTAAAAAACTCCGAACCTTTACAGAAAGGACACATGGGTTTCATGTTATTGGACCCTGAGCAAAATAAAGTTTTGGTTGATATCAACTCCGATAAATATTTTATCCCGGCGTCAAATACCAAGCTATTCACTTTTTATACCTCCTATTCAGTGCTAGGTGATGAGTTGGTTTATGGACTTAATTACTTGGAGCGGGGAGATTCACTAATTTTCTGGGGAACAGGAGATCCCGGATTTTTACATCCAGATTTGGACAATCAAGTCGCGCTCAATTTTTTAAAGCAATCAAATAAAGAATTATATCTACTCGATAATTTTGAACAAGTGGATGCTTTTGGATCTGGATGGTCATGGGATTGGTATAATTACTATTATGCTACCGAGCGTTCCGCTATGCCTATCTATGGAAATGTCGTAAGGTTTAAACTTGATGAGGGACAAAATAGGTTTTCGATTATCCCGAAGAGATTCACTCCTTTTATAGAGGCTAAAAAAACAGAAAATTGGAATGGCTATAGATTCAGAAGAGAGCGTTTTCAAAACTTATTTAGCTACCAGCTCGATGAGGAAACGCACTCTGATCCATTTGAGACGGACATTCCTTTTGTCACATCTGCAGAATTCACTGCGCAGCTTCTAAATGAAGAACTAGGAAAAAAAATCACTGTCATCAAGAATGCTAATTATATCAAGGAAGATCCAAAAAAGCTTTTGACTACTCCAGCAGACAGCATTTATGCTCAAATGATGAAAATTTCTGACAACTTTTTAGCTGAACAATTAATGCTTCTTGTCTCAGATCAATTAAATAACAAGTTGAGCACATCGGATGCCATTGAATATTCAAAAGAAAATCTATTGGCAGATCTTCCTGACGAGCCTTTGTGGGTAGATGGATCTGGACTTTCTGCGAAAAACATGTTTACTCCGAGATCCATTATTGCCTTGTTAGGAAAAATCAGAGCGGAAGTGCCTTTAGAAAAAATCAAAGCTTATTTCCCCGCTGGAGGGGAGTCAGGAACTATACGAAATTGGTATAAAGCGGATGAAGGTCAGTCTGCTTATATCTATGCAAAAACCGGCACGCTCAGCATGAGTAATGCATTGAGTGGTTTCCTGATCACTAAAAGCGGCAAGATTTTACATTTTTCATGTATCCTGAATAATTATGCTCTACCCTCCTCTGAATTAAAGAGAGAGCTCGAAAAAACACTTTATCTGATTCATGATAAGTATTAATTAATTCCACCATTGACCATTTTCGCTATGAAACATACGATCATATTCACTTTGCTTTTCAGCCTTATTTCAACACTGTCATTTGGTCAATCCTTTACCATGGAACAAGTGGGTAAATTCTCTTTTCCATCTGAGTTGACGAGTTCTGAAACAGGTCAAAAAATAGCTTGGGCTATGAATGAGCAGGGAAAACGGAATGTCTATTTTGCTGAAAGTCCAGATTTCAACCCAAGAAAACTAACTTCTTTTAATGAAGACGATGGTCAGGAAATCTCTAGTTTGCAATTTTCAAAAGATGGGAATTGGTTGGTTTTCGTCCGAGGAGGAGATCATGGAGGAGGCAATGCTACTTCAACAGTAAATGCACAAAATCTTCCAACTTTACCAAAAGTGGAAATCTGGAAAATAAATCTAACTAGTGGAAAAGTAGAAACAATAATTGAATCAGATAATCCTTATTTAGGTAAAGATCATCAACTCTTGTTTCTCAAAGGTGGACAAGTCTGGGGAGTGGATTTAGAGAGTTCCGAGAAGCCAAAACAGCTCTTTGAAATCAAGGGAAATGTTAATGAAGTACAATATTCACCAGATGGAAATCAGCTGGCATTTGTGGTTAATCGAGGAACTCATTCCATGATTGGGATATTTGAAAATCCCAATTCTTCAATTCAATGGATTGCTCCTTCTTTTCATAGAGACTCCAATATCGCTTGGTCTCCTGATGGTTCGAAAATTGGCTTTGTCAGAAGACCTGGAGGAAGTGGAGCTGCCTTTCCTGTTCTTGAACCAAGACATAGCCCTTGGGAAATCCACTTAGCAAATATTAAGTCCGAGACTAGTCAAAAGCTTTGGGAAGCTCCTAAAACGCTGGCTGGTTCCTACACCTATCCATTCTTTGCTTTTTCAGGGAATGACCATATCGCCTACTTATCCTATGAAGATGGATGGCAACATCTTTATTCATTAGACATTAATTCAAAAACCACTAATCTTTTGACTCCGGGTAACTATATGGTGGAACAGATCAAGCAAAGTCCAGATGGGAAAAAACTAACCTTTTCAGCAAACACAGGACCTGATCAGGAGGATTTAGATCGTAGGCATATCGGGTCTGTTGATATTACAAGTGGAGAACTTACTTGGGAAACAACAGGAAGTGGAATTGAAGCTTACCCTGTTTGGATTGGAAATGAAAGTTTAGCTTTCTTCAGCGCAACAGCCCAGCGATCTCATTTGGTGGCAGTAAAAAGAGGAGATAATACTCAACTTTTGGGAGAGAATTTAATTCCTTCTGATTTTCCTCAAAGTCAGTTGGTCACACCGAAACAAATATCTTTCAAGGCACCAGATGGCACGACAGTGTATGGACAACTTTTTGAAAAAGAAGGTGGCTCCTCCAATAAACCTGCAGTAGTTTTTGTACATGGAGGTCCACAGCGTCAGATGCTTTTAGGATGGAGTTACATGGATTATTATTCCAATACCTATTCCATCAATCAGTATTTGGCAAATCTCGGATTTGTGGTTCTCTCGGTCAATTACCGCCTAGGTATTGGATACGGATATGATTTTCACAGACCCTCAGGAGCTTATTACCAAGGAGCCGTGGAGTACCAAGATGTGAAAGCTGCCGGTCAATACCTGGCAAATTTATCCCAAGTCAATGCGGAAAAAATTGGGATTTATGGAGGTTCTTACGGCGGTTATTTAACAGCTTTGGCCTTAGCAAGAGATTCTGATCTATTCAAAGTTGGAGTTGATATTCATGGGGTACATGATCTGGACGGTAGATATGACCTATCCCCCAATTATGAACAAGCACCTGATTTGGATTTAGCAAGAGAAACAGCATGGAAATCCTCCCCTATTTCGGATTTAGAAACCTGGAATTCTCCGGTCCTTTTTATTCATGCAGATGACGATCGAAATGTTCCAGTGAAACAAACGGTAGACCTGATTAGAAGATTTGAAGAATTAGGAAAACCCTATGAGTCAATTATTATACCTGGAGACACTCATCACTGGATGAAATGGTCCAACATGATTAAAGTGGATCAAGCTACAGCTGATTTCCTGCAAAAACATTTGATGAAGAATTAAGGTGAAACTTTCAAGCGTACATCACATTGCTCTCATTTGTTCTGATTACAAAAGATCCAAAAAGTTCTATGTGGAAATACTTGGACTGCAAATAATCCAAGAGATTTATAGAAAAGAAAGAGAATCCTTCAAACTCGATTTAGCCTTAGATGGGAAATACATCATTGAGCTATTTTCTTTTCCAAATCCACCAAAAAGGTCATCCCGACCGGAGGCTTGTGGATTGAGGCATTTAGCGTTTTCAGTATCCGATTTAGATGAATGCATATCTTATTTAAAAAGTCATCAAATAGAAGCTGAACCTATTCGCGTTGATGAACACACAGGTAAGCGTTTTACGTTTATAGCTGACCCGGATGATTTGCCTATTGAGTTTTATGAAGCATAAAAAAACCCGAGGAAATTCCTCGGGTTTTCATTTTTATAGGAAATCCTTAAGAAGGATTTTGTTCCATTAGTTCGTTGGCGTTCAACTCATCTCTTGGAATTCTAAACTGCCAATTGTTAGTTCCAGCAGGTTCAGTGAATTTAGAGTTAATAACAGATTCAACGTGGTTTGCACCTGTTCTATCCAAAGGTAGGTTAAGACGCTTCAAATCATACCATCTGAAACCTTCGCCCCATAATTCAATTCTTCTTTGGATCATGATCTCGTCGATCAAGGCGGTGCCAGTATTGGAAGAAAGTGAATAAGCTGAATCTCTTGTCGAAACTAATTCAAAAAGAACTTGTGCAGCTTGTCCATCATTTCCACCTCTTGCTAAAGCTTCAGCTTCAAGCAAATACATTTCTGCAGCTCTCATGTAAGGAACATCACCTACAGATGAAGCATTGCCCTGAGCAATAAACTTACGATTCATGTAGTCGATTTTAGCAAAACTACCCAATGTAAGTTCATCAATAAATGGATCTCTTAATTCCGGATCAGAAGCATTAGGATCCCAAAGACCTTTTCTTGCGTCTGTCTCAGGAATCATATCATAAAGCATGCTATTGATTGCCTTAGGATTGTTTCTGATGTTTGTTGAACTGAAGTTCAAAGACATATATGCAAAGAAAGATGCGAAGAAAGTCTGCTGATCATCAACCTGACGGCTACCCCAAATCCACTCTGGGTTATCAACATTATTGAAACCTTCATACAGTTGGTCTGTGTTCATCAAAGAGAATCCTTCTCTTGCTTCTCTAGCCATTTGCGCTGCAACGCTGTAGTTTTCCTGAACCAATGCAATTCTTGCTTTGATACCCTTTGCTACATTGATGTTCAAGTGCGATTTCGCATTTCTGCTAGTTGTTAACAAAGCAATAGCTGCATCAATATCTGTGTTAACTTGTGCATAAACCTCAGCGATAGAATTTCTTGCTCCGCCTTCAGTGATGGGTTCAGTTACAATTGGAACACCCATTCCTGAGTTATCGCCACCTGCATCGTAACGCTTTGCAAAAAGCTGAACTAAGTTGAAATGTGCCCAAGCTCTATAAGCTAAAGCTTGACCTTTGATCTCATCTTTTTCAGCTTGAGGGCCATCCGCATTGTCAATATTGGCAATAATCATATTTGCGTTTCCTATCACTTTGTAATAGAATCTCCAAACAAATCGTACATCACCGCTAGATTCGTTGATGTGGTTCAACCATCTTGTGATAGACACAAACCAACCGTTACCAGTTGTAGTCATTACCACATCTTCCGCCATTACTTCACGCATAATCATTACGGAACCTTCAGCGGGCTGACCTTGGCTATCAAAACGAATAAACATCATTCTATGAATACCATTCAAGGCAGTCATTGCATTTTGAGTGGTTGTAAAAACCGACTCCTCAGATACCGCATCCGTTGGAACTGTATCTAAATAATCATCAGCACAACTAGTAGTTATGAATAGTGCGCCTGCGATAAATAGTTTACTTAATATATTTTTCATCGTCATTTTCAATTACAGGTTCACATTAACACCCAACGTAAATGTTCTTGCTGGAGTGAAAGTATTAGAAGTAGTTCCATTAAAAGTACCTGAAACATACATTCCACTTCTAGAAGACAACCAGCCTAAGTTTTCACCGGCTAGGTAAACAGTAGCACCTCTCATTTTCACTTTCTCAAGCATAGTTCTTGGGAAAGTATAAGATAAATTGACAGATCTTAAATTCAGATAGGAGGCTGAAGTTAACCATCGATCCGAAGCGACATTGGTACTTGCTGCCCCAGTAACGTCCATTTTAGGAACGTCAGTTACATCTCCTGGCTGAGTCCATCTGTTCATGATGTCTGTATGCAAAGCACCTCCATCAGGATCAGCAGACATTAAACCTGCATAAATTCCGTCATAAATATCTCCTCCTACTGCAAAACTCATCAATACATTTAAAGAGAATCCTTTGTAAGTGAAAGTATTGGTGATACCACCAAAGAAGTCCGGAATTGCATTACCAGCAAAGTGGTATCTCGCATTTCCAAAGTCCGTAGTCAATGTATCAGCACCTACAATTTTGATATCCTCATCTCCAGCATCATATTCTTCGGCTCTAAATAAGCCTTCACCAGTTTCAGGATCTACACCATACCAGTCTCTCAACCAGAAGTCATAGATTGATCTACCAACAACATACTTTTTGGTACCATTAATCTGCTCATCAAAAGGAAGCTCTTTGAACTCATTTTTGAAAGTAGAAACATTAAGACCAACATTCCATTTGAAGTCACCTGATCTCACTACATCACCTGCAATACTGAATTCAATACCAGTATTAGCCATTGTACCAATATTCTGGAACTTAGAAGAAAGACCTGTAGTCAAAGAAAGAGGTACTTCAAAAAGCAAGTTTTGAGATTCTCTGTTGAAATATTCGATTGTACCAGAGAATCTGTTTGCAAAAGCAAAATCAAATCCAATATCGAATGTGTTATTTGATTCCCACTGTAAATCTCTTGCTGCCAAAGAAGCCTGTAGAATTCCTGGCTCAGAAGCATTATTAAATCCTAGATCATAAAGTGCCTGCCATGGGTAGTATCCACCAACATTGTTGTTACCAACTTCACCATAAGAAGCTCTCAATTTCAACAATTGAATGAATGATGAATTAAAGAAATTCTCTCTGTCAATCGTCCAAGCTGCACCTACTGAATAGAAAGTACCCCATCTTACATCTTCAAAAAATCTTGAAGATCCATCTGTTCTCCAAGATGCAGAGAAGGAATACTTATCATCATATACATAATTTAATCTCGAGAAGTAAGATTCAATTCTGTCTCTATCCAATCTACCAGACGCCGTATTAATAGTTACGAAATTGTCTGGCTCGATATTTCCAGCAAGGATTTGATCTTGCTTAGAGATAAACTGACGATTTCTCTGGAAGTCATAATTTTCGTGACCAAACAATGCTTCTACAAAATGCTTATCTCTGAAAGTATTTGTATAAGAAAGCAATTGGTTAAAAGTCAAGGAATTAGTTCTGATATTTTCTCTTCTTGTTCTACCGGCCGGAGCTCCATCACCTACGATTTGGTTATCATATCCAATATCTAAAAGTGAAGTCATATCAGATGATATATTAGTTCTGAAATTGAAATTTTTCAAGAAAGTAGCTTCCACATAAGCTCTTGCAGAAATCACATCACTATCAAATCTGTCAATATTCAGATTTGTCTCCTGAACAACGTGACGTCCTGGGAAAGAACCTGGACCTCTTCTTGGAAGACCTAAACCTACCAAATCACCAGTATCGTAAATTTTGTTGCCGAATTCGTCTAGAATGAATCCGCCAGTATTCATATTCTGAGCATAAACTGGATAGATTGGTCCGATAGATCTTGCAGTAAAGAATGGATTAACAAAACTATTGCTTCCACCAGATCTAGCATTATTACCTTCGCTCATTGTAGCAGAAAGGTTAATACCTGTCTTCATCCACTTAGTAGGTGAAGTATTCACATTCAAACGACCAGTAAATCTTTCGATATCAGACTTGATAACAAATCCTTTTTCATTCAAGTAGTTGAAAGAAGTATAGAAATCAGTCTTATCAGATCCACCAGAATAGGTCAAATTGTATTCTTTACGATCACCCATTCTCTCCAACTCATCAAACCAATCTAGACCTTGAAAGTTATTTACAGCATTTGGATTTAAAGTTCCATCTGCTCCCACAATTTGATCATCAGGTACATTGTAAATATTGTATCCCAATATGCTTGTCAAATTTTCAGATGCATAAAGTGCTGCTTCTGCCGGTGTTGCTCCAGAACCTAATTGGCTGTTCTTTAATGATTCCCAAACTACAGGATAGTATTGCTGATCATTAATACGATCATATTCAGGTAAAGCTCTTCCAGAAAAACCTTGCTGAACTCTCAAATTGAAAGTTGGTTGATTTTTTTTACCAGTTTTTGTGGTAATCATAATCACACCATTAGCCGCTCTAGATCCATAAAGTGCAGATGATGATGCATCTTTCAAGATGGTCATGTCAGCGATATCCTCAGGGTTAAGGTTCGAAAGGTCTCCATCATAAGGAACACCATCCACTACATAAAGAGGAGCTGAAGATGAGTTAACAGAACCTACACCTCTAATACGGACTGCAGGCGTAGAACCTGGCTGACCAGATGCTGAGGTAGTAATAACACCAGGAGCCTGCCCTTCGATGGCATTTACCACGTTATTAATAGGCCTGTTGGCTATTTGATCTGATTTTAATGCTACTGCTGAACCAGTAAAATTACCTTTATCAACTGTACCACCATAAGCAGTAATTACAACCTCTTCCAGATTTTGAGCATCAGGATTTAAGGTTACGTCAATTGTGCTTCGGTTTCCAATAACTTCTTCTTTGGCCAAATACCCGATATAGCTAAACACCAAGGTAGTTGCTCCGTCTGGAACCTGTAAAACATAATTACCGTCAAGATCGGTCACCACACCAATTGTGGTTCCTTTTACTAAAATGTTGACTCCGATGAGTCCTTCTGGCTCTTCGGGAGAAACTACCCTTCCAGTTATTGTACGGCTTTGCGCAAATGCTGAAACAGTAATCAACAATCCGAAGAGTAAGCTTAGTAATGCTTTTCTCATAAATTTTGTTGGTTAGTTAAAATTATTTTAAGACTCAGTATACTATATACTGGAAGTTAAAATTAATTAAACAATAACAGATGACCACGTTTATTAACCAAATAAAAATCCTGTAAAGGATAAAAAATTTATAAAAACGGCAGAAAATCAGTTTAAAAAGAATTATAGATCGTTTTTATACAAAATAACAAACTGTCTGTTTTTGAGACAGTTATATTAAGATCGGTCAAAATTGAATTATTTAAAGAGCTTTAATAGAATATTAATAAGAAATTTTAAAAAAAGAAATAGAACTAAAACAAAATACTTTTTAGTAGAACTAAAACTAATTCAAATGTTTATACAGATAATATTTCAAAATCGTATTTTTATTAATAATGATAATTTTATATTATAATTTTATTTAATTTTAATATAAAATATAATCATTTTTAAAAATGACAGAATTAAAAACAAGACCAAACAATCTTTCAGTTATTGATTTTTTGAATAAAATAGAGAGCCCCGAAAGGCAAAAAGACGGCTTTAAACTTCTAGAAATCTTTACTGAAGAAACTAATGAATCACCTGTACTCTGGGGCCCAAGCATAATAGGTTTTGGACAATTTCAATACAAGTATAAATCCGGTAGGGAAGAACTTTGGTTTCCGGTAGGGTTTTCTCCAAGAAAACAGGCATTGAGTATTTATTTGATGAAAAGTTTTTCCGAATTTGAAGATTCTTTAAGTAATCTCGGAAAGCACAAAATTTCCAAAGGATGTTTATATATTAAGAGATTAACTGAAGTGAATGAATCGGTTCTTAGGCAAATGATTCGGAAATGCTACACCGATATCATGGGAAAAGACCAAAAATAAACCTAGCATGTTACACATACTCAATGGCGATTCTTTAGCCGATAAATTTCCAAATGATATACACGGTGATAGAGCCATTACAAGAGAATGTCTTGTGGATGGCCCAGTAGACGCACATTCATTAGAAGAATTATGGGTTATCAGAGATGAATTTCTCTCCGAAAAGTATGGTAATAGTTTCGATGGAAATTATTTTGAAAAAGTTATCCCAGAGTTTGAGAAAATTTTAACGGTAGCTTCCAATACTAAAGTTTATTGCTGGTTTGAATTGGATCTTTTTTGCCAAGTAAATCTCTGGTTCGTGATGCACCTATTAGAAAAGCATAAAGGTGATATTTATTTGATCCTTCCGGAAAAGGCAGATCTAAGATTAGGGTATGCAGAATTAAACGATCGACAAATGGAGGAACATTTCAGAGATGCAAGGCTTCTAACCAAAAACCAACGTGAAGTTTTGGCAAATCTTTGGAAGATGTATCAATTGCATCATATCGATGAAGCGATGACCCTCTCAAAACAAGTTGCTCCTGAATTACCTTTTCTTCCTCCTGCTGTAAAAGCATGGAAAGACAGCATTCCTCATGGAGAATACCCGGGAAAGCCAAAGGCTACGATCATTGAAATCATAAAAACGTTGGATACGCATGATTTCTCAAAGGTTTTTAGAGAATTCCGAAACCGACTTCCTATTTATGGATATGGAGATCTTCAAGTCAAAAGATTATATGATGAGATAAAAAAAGAAGCTGTTTGACAGCTTCTTTTTTTTACTACAATTCCGAAAGTAATTGCTCGGAGGAGTTCATGACTTTCTTGTATTTCCCAAGCGCCCATCTACTAAAAAAGTACATATACAAAAGCCCACAAGGCAGGTAAATCGCCCAAAAAAGTGGTTTGGAAATGAAGTCCATATTTCCCTTAATTTCCGCAATCGGCGGCAAAACGGTTATCAGGGTTAAGGCGCCAAAAATCACCCCATAGCGTTGAACTTTCCAAAATTTGATTTTGCTCTTAGCAAATTTTTCAAGCATCTGGGCAGGAGCATCTCCACCTATTTTCACACTTCGCATACTTTTGATCGCATTTAAGCTCGCAATCGGTAAAATAGTCATGATCAGAATCGTGATCATCGCAAAAACCTGATTGTACCATAGCTCCAATTCTGGAAACTTTGAAAGTAAATACATAGCGTAAACATAGCATATCACGGACCCGATCATTTCCGGTAAGCGGATGCCATCGAGCTTTTTTCTGAATTTTTGTTTGGTAATGTCCATAAGCAATTCTTTTTGAATTTTATCCTGTTTTTCAATCTTTTGGCTTAAATCAGCCCACAATGACTGCATCTCTTCTAATTCCATATTTTAGTTGGTTTAGGGGTGGCTTCAGACTTTAATTTCTGTTTGATACGAGACATTCTGGTTCCTACATTACTGGTAGAAACTCCTGTTATCTGCCCTATTTCTTCGTAGTTTTTTCCTTCGAGGAACAAAAACATAATTCCTCGGTCCAAGAGATTCAATTTCCTGATCTGAGCGTAAAGCCACTGAATCTTTTCATCCTTCTTACTATCCATAGGCTCTGAGTAATTAAACAGTGTCTGATCCATGGAAACCATCAATGGCTTTTTCTTTGACTTGTTCAGATGTGTGATCGCTGTATTCATACCCACCCGGTAAAGCCAGGTGCTGGGTTTGGAAGCTCTTTTGAATTGATCAAAAGACTTCCAAGTCTGATAGACTATTTCCTGATACAAATCATCCTGCTCATCTTTTTCCTTAGAATAAATCAACGTGATCTTATAGATCAAGCCCTGATTTTCCTGGATCAAATGAATGAATTCCTCCTCTTTGCTCATTTACTTGGTTTTCTTTATTAGTCTCTTGATCATGGAAAAAATCACAGATTAATTGAATTATTTTTAAATTTTATCAAATCACCTACTTTCATTTCTCCCGATTCCTCAGATTTTTCCTCTCTTCTAAGTTACCAAATGCTTATTTTCGAACATGCAATTGACTACAAGTTTTGACATTCCAAGTCATCCGGCCCTAATTTCATTTAATGATAAAATCCTAAGTCTCGGCTCCTGTTTTGCAGAGAGTATGGGAAACAAAATGAAGGAATTGAAGATGGATATTTTAATCAATCCATTTGGAACACTCTTTCATCCCATTCCTATTTGTCAATTACTTGAGGCTGCTCTTGAGGAAAAGCCCTTTCCCGAAAACATGTTTTTGGAGAGAGATGGAATGCATTTTCATTATTGGACACACTCCCAAGTAATGGGCTATTCCTTTGAAGAACTTCGTGGAAAACTAACCGGGCAACGATTCCTCGTAAAAGAATACCTTTTAAAATGTGATTACCTCATTTTAACATTGGGTACGGCCTGGCTTTATGAGTTGACCCAGAGCTCAGAAGCAGTTGCCAATTGTCATAAACAGCCAAGTAAGCTATTCACGAAGAGATTGACAGGATTAGACGAAATGTCAAATTACCTGAAAAAGATTTTCACACTATTAAAGGAGCTAAACCCAAACTTGAAGATCATTCTAACTGTAAGCCCGGTTCGGCATATCAAAGATGGAATCCCGGAGAATCAATTCAGTAAAAGTCTTTTGAGAGTGCTCTGCGGTAATTTAGAGGAGCAGCATGCCCAAGTCCAATATTTTCCCTCTTATGAAATTATGGTGGATGAGTTACGGGATTATCGATTTTATAAGCCTGATTTAATCCATCCTACCGAGCAGGCAGAAGAGTATATCTGGGAAAAATGGAAGAACTCACTCTTTACCAAAGAAACTCAAAACCTATTTGATAAAATAAAAAGTGTCAAACTTGAATTGGAGCATAGACCATTAAATCCCAAAAGTGAAGCACACAAGAAATTCCTGAGAAACTTAAAGGAAAAACTGGAACGATTAAACGATCAATTTGATTTTTCAAGTGAACTGGAAAAAGTAAATGCTGAACTTTCCGATTTTTAAAATACTACAATGAGCCAAACTTCAAATCGACTGATCAATAGTCAAAGCCCCTATTTACTTCAACATGCGCATAATCCAGTGGATTGGTATCCTTGGGGGCCTGAAGCATTGAAAAGAGCTGAAATCGAAAACAAACCAATAATTGTTTCAATCGGCTATTCAGCTTGCCATTGGTGTCATGTGATGGAGCGGGAAAGTTTTGAAGACCAAATTACAGCAGACTTGATGAATGAAAGTTTCATCTGTATCAAGATTGACCGGGAGGAAAGACCTGACATTGATAACATTTATATGGATGCAGTTCAGGCAATGGGATTACAGGGAGGATGGCCATTAAATGTGTTTTTGATGCCAAACCAAAAACCATTTTACGGAGGAACGTATTTCCCAAACGCACAATGGAAAAATCTTTTGGCGAATATCGCAGACGCTTTTGTAAAACATGAGGATCAGCTTGCGGAAAGCGCCGCAAGTTTTGGAATAAGTATTTCTAAAAAAGAGACTGAAAAATATGGTATTCTGTCTGGAGAGGCTGAATTGGATCCGGATGATCTTGCTGAGGCTATCGCCAAATTAAGTAGTCAATTTGATCCAGAATGGGGTGGAATGAATAGAATCCCGAAATTCCCAATGCCTGCGATTTGGGATTTTACTTTAGATTATGCGATTTTAAGCAAAAGTCAATCACTCATAGACAAAGTCCTTTTTACCCTTCGTAAAATAGGTATGGGTGGAATTTATGATCAGATCCGAGGGGGATTCGCAAGATATTCTGTTGACGGGGAGTGGTTTGCTCCTCATTTTGAAAAGATGCTTTATGATAATGGTCAACTCTTAGAGCTCTATTCGAAAGCTTATCAGGTAAGTAAGGATGATTTTTTTCTGGAAAAAGTAAATGAAACCATTGGATGGCTACAGGATGAAATGCTACAGGAAGAAGGAGGGTTTCATTCTGCTCAAGATGCTGATAGCGAAGGAGTGGAAGGTAAATTTTACACCTGGACTTACGCAGAACTCGAGAAAATCATCCCGAATGAGATCTCCTGGTTTACAGAATTATACAATTTAAAATCCAATGGAAATTGGGAGGATGGTGTTAATATCCTATTTCAGACAAAAAGCTATGAAGAAGTCGCGAAAAACCATGGAATGGTTGAAACCGAACTCATAGATAAGCTAAACAAGGTCAAATTAAAGCTACTAGCTGTTAGAAACAAGAGAATTTTCCCGGGAAAAGACGACAAGATTCTTAGCGGTTGGAATGGTTTAATGGCTTCAGGATTAATTCAAGCATATTTTGCAACAGGAAATAAAGCTGCATTGGAACTTGCAATTGCAAACAGGAAATTCGTAGATAAGAAAATGACTGATTCCGGAAAAATTTTTAGGTCTTATAAAAACAGTCAGGCATACACCCCGGCATTCTTGGAAGATTATGCCGCAATTATCAAAACAGATTTATTGCTTTTTCAAGCTACCGGAAATCCTGATCATTTGAATTCTGCTGAAAAACTTACCGGAATTTGTATTGATGAATTCTTTGATGAAAGCGACGGGTTTTTCTTTTTCAACAATCCAAGTTCGGAAAAACTAATTGCCAATAAGAAGGAATTATTTGACAATGTCATCCCCTCCTCCAACTCTATTATGGCCAGAAACCTTCATCAGCTTTCACTTTTAACTTACCATGAGAAATATGATTCAATTGCAAAAAAGATGCTTGGAGGTATGAAGGGCTTGATTCTTAAAGATCCGGGATTCCTTTGCAACTGGGCAAATCTATATCTCGAAAACCTTGTTCCAACAGCAGAAATCGCAATTGTTGGAAAGGGAGCCAAAGTTTTAGCAGATCAATTTAAATCAAGCTATCTACCAAATATGATAGTTGCATATTCAGAGGATGAGACAGAAACTGCCGCGATACTTCATGGCAAAACTCCCGATTCCGAGGGAAATGCCTTAATTTATGTTTGCTTTGATCATGCCTGCCAGAAACCTGTCAGTACCTTTGAAGAAGCAATTTCTCAACTCCCATATTTAGCCTGATTCATTGGAAAGTTTGTTTGGTAATCAAGATTTATTCCCAGAAGAAGCAAGCAATTCTTTTGCAGATATCATCCTGCCTGTTCCAATACCGCGGATGTTTACCTATCGTATTCCACACAGCCTAGAAAATCAGATTCAAATCGGAGCCCGAGTAATTGTTCAATTTGGTAAAAAAAAGGTACTGACCGGAATTATAGGGAAAGTTCATAATAAAGCTCCACAGGCTTATGATGCCAAGCCAATACTCGATATCCTC
>NZ_JAHEBC010000176.1 GCF_024642405.1 Algoriphagus sp.
TACAGGGAGCCTTAAGTAATCAAAATGTTCTTTTGGTGATTTCCCAGCCAGAGAAAAGAGTTCTTCAACTTGCTCAGGTAAGGTGAAAAGAGATGGGCCTGCGTCAAACCTATATCCTCCTTTTTCAATTTCTGAAAGCTTCCCGCCCGGATAAGAATTCGCTTCATACACTTCGACATCATAGCCTTTCAAAGCTAAGCGAATGGCAGAAGCGATGCCGGCGATGCCAGAACCTATAATGATTGTTTTGTTACTCATAATCCAATCGAAAGATACAAATATTTGGAAATCGATTTAGATAAAAAGCCCTTTTGAACTAAAAGGGAATAGGATATAAATAAAATAATAATAATTGCATAAAATGTATTTTTTTGTATTTAAAAAACACTTAAATTTCTTTATAAATTTAAATAAAACCCATTATAAGCTATGAAAATGTTTACTACAAAAATGTTGGGGTTGGTGATCTCAGCATTGCTCTTGGGAGCCTGTAGCCAAATGGCTACTTATGAAAATGAAGATCTGAACAAGGGATTGGAAAAAGCAGATCAGTCGGGATTCAATTTGAGTCCTTATGGGGTTTCAAATGGAGAAAATAATGCTGTTTATTCAGATGAAGCCTGTTTAACGGAATGTTTTAAGCCAGATGATCCTACGACCTATTTTTATCTAAATGGTAGAGAAAATTTTAATCCACAGATATATACGGATTATAATGTGTACCAAACTGCAACTCACATCTTTTATGAGTTTTCAATTGCTGCTTCTAATAGTTCAACTCCATTAATATCAACCTATGAATTAGATGGAACATCTATGACCGTTGGAGCTTCTTCATTTTCAGTAAGTTATCCATTACCAGCAAACTGGCAAGTTTGTGATCTGGTAAGCAGAACTTTTACAATTACCCGAAATGGGAATGCTAATCAAAATTCGGCAAATGTAGTGATCGTCCCGATTGATTATAAATTGATTAAGATTTGCGTGGATGAGCCAGAAACATGTGAGGAAGAGTTTACATGGAGCAGAGATGTAAATGATGCAAATACAATAACCTTTGAATATACCCCTCATCGTTCCAAGATAAATGCAGAAATTCAAATGACCACTCCTCAAATTACTGCATATCAGCCATTGGATGGAAAAGTTTATACTCAATTTGGAAATCCATCAAACGGAAATGGAGGTTTAAGGTGGAATGGTGACTTAGTTTGTGGCGAAAAAATCACCTTTACTATCAAATTTACTCCTATAAGCTGTAATAATTCCAATAATTTACCTGCTAACTTAGTTTCCAATTTTGTTGTGAAAGATATGGGAGGTAATAAATTAACAGGCCAGCCAATTACCGGAGACTGTATAGGTAGTTAATAAAAATTCACTTGAATAACCTGAGGGATTCCTCGGGTTATTTACTCTTTTATTTTAATGATATATTTCTCGGGTTAGCAAATCCTAAGATCTAAGAGCTAAAAATTAAATTGTTATAAGGGCTTGAAATTAATTTTCAAGCCTTTTTTCTATTTTTTGTTTAATAGCTAGCCTCTTTTCTAATGTTGAACGATACTCTATTTTTTATTGGAAAGTTCGTTTTAATCATTTGGAAATTGGAAAGAATCTATTGATTTAGAATTCAGTTTAATATTAACCCTTCAATGCTTACTTTTGATCGATGCTTAAAGAAATCTCCGTCTTGGTCAAGAAAGAACTCACCTTAGAGTGGAGACAGAAGTACGCTTTAAATGGGATTTTACTCTATGTGGTTTCAGCAGTTTTTATCACATATTTGAGTGTAGGTGCTAGGTCAGGAAGCCTCTCAATCCCTACTTGGAATGCATTATATTGGATTATTATTCTTTTTTCAGCTGTCAATGCAGTAGCAAAAAGTTTTGTGCAAGAACACCAAGGACGGCAGCTATATTACTATATGATTGCTTCGCCTGAATCAATTATTCTTTCCAAGATTATTTATAATACGGGCTTAACGTTAATACTAGCTTTGCTTGGCTACGGGGTTTTTTCTGTCATACTTGGAAATCCCGTTCAAGATCAAGGGTTATTTTTATTGAATTTAATTTTAGGAGCCATAGGGTTTTCCGCCAGTCTTACGATGGTGAGTGGTATTGCTTCCAAAGCAGGTAATAATTCCACCCTCATGGCGATTTTGAGTTTTCCGGTTATCATCCCGATTTTATTAATGGCAATACGGATTTCCAAAAATGCTTTGGATGGACTCGATTGGAGTGTGAGCGCTGACAAAATCATCACGCTGATTGCGATAAATGCTATTGTAGCTGCTGCTGGTTATATATTATTCCCTTATTTATGGAGATCATAATTTTTTAATCGGGAACTTGAAAAAAGCATTTAGGATACCGTCTATAAGGATTTCGAACCTTTGTAGACTTGGAGTTTAAAAGACTTTAGAAAAAGCAGCGAAATCAGGAACTTATGCCTTATTTTTGCGCTTTAATTAGCAAAAATACCCTATGCGCCAAAGCTGGTGGAAAATCCTTACCATCGCCCTGCTACTCTACACTTTAACTGCAGGTTTGCTGATGGATGTGCCCCGACTTCCGATCTTGAATGAAACGATCCGAGCTCTTCATTTCCATGTGACCATGTGGTTCGGGATGATATTAATGCTGGTTGTTTCCGTTTTTTACAGTATCAAATATCTTCGGACAAATGATATCAAAAATGACGACATGGCAATTGAATTTGCTGGTTCAGCCATCCTTTTTGGAGTTTTGGGGATTGTGACTGGAATGCTTTGGGCTAAATTCACATGGGGAGATTACTGGAGCGGAGATCCAAAACAAAATGCAGCAGCCATCGGGATTCTCATGTACTTTGCCTATTTGATTCTTCGTAATTCACTTACCGATTCACAGCAAAGAGCCCGGATTGGAGCAATTTATAACATTTTTGCCTTTGCGGCATTTATACCATTAATCTTTGTACTTCCTCGATTAACAGACAGTCTTCATCCTGGAAATGGAGGTAACCCAGGTTTTAATGCTTATGATTTGGATTCTAAACTTCGAATGGTTTTTTATCCAGCTATCATAGGATGGACACTTTTGGGGAGTTGGATTGCAACTGTACGCGTGAGAATGCGTAGGGTTGAAAGGGTGCTAGAGGATAGAATGATAAATTCATAATTGATGAAAAAAATACTGATTATAGTTTTGATGATTTTCTCTTTTGGCACCATGGCACAAGAGAAAATACCCGTTAAAGAGTCTGATTATTCTAACAATTCTGTTGAAATGGCAGATGCGATGAGAGCGGATGGTAAAATTTATGTATTGGTAGGTGTGATTGTAATGATCTTTGCTGGAATTACAGTCTACTTAATTAGTACAGATAGAAAGATCAGCAAACTTGAAAAGACTATTCAATCCTAAACTTCGGAAACCATGAAAAAAGGACATCTTATAGGAATTGGAATTATAGCAATTGCGATAATAATCATCATGACTTCCATTGGTGATGCAAGTAGTTATGAAAGCTTTAATACGGCTTTGGAAATGAAGCAAGAAGGGAATGATAAGCCCATTCATGTAGTAGGTCAATTAAAAAAGGCCGAAACAGGGGAGGTTGTTGGATTAAATGTGAGAGAAGATAAGACATCCTTTACATTTGTTTTGGTAGACAATGATGGTACTGAGCAAGAAGTATTTTATAACGAACCGGTTCCTGCTGACTTTACAAGATCTGAATCAGTGGTTGTGATCGGTCAATACAAAACAGATGATATTTTCATTGCAGATAAGATCCTGATGAAATGTCCATCCAAATATCAGGAAACAGACGTGCAGGCGGCTGGTATGTGAGTTAGAGTAGTAAGAATAATAAATCCATGATCAATACCTTTATTGGAAATCTTGGCCATATGATGACCATCGTGGCCTTTGTCAGTGCATTGGTTACGGCTTATGCATACATTCAATATTTCCGGGCAAACGAACTAGATAAAGCTAGTTGGAGAAAATTTAGTAGGATCAGTTTTTACGTCCATGGTGTTTCTGCCACTCTCATAGCTATTTCACTTTTTGAAATCATTTACAATCATCGCTACGAATATTTTTATGCGTATTCACATAGCTCTAAAGCACTGCCCGTTCATTACATGATTTCCAGCTTCTGGGAAGGGCAAGAAGGAGCATTTATTCTATGGATCTTCTGGAATGTTGTTTTAGGAGTAGTCATTATCAATACCAATAAATTTTGGGAAGGTCCTGTCATGGTGGTTTTTGCCTTGGTTCAGGCTTTCTTAGTTTCCATGATTTTGGGTGTGGTTATTGGAGATCTGAAAATTGGAAGTTCTCCTTTTATCTTACTTAGAGATGCCACTCAGGCCCCGATTTTCCAGATGAATCCTGATTTTGTTCCGGAAGATGGAACTGGGCTTAATCCATTATTACAAAATATTTGGATGGTAATTCACCCTCCTACACTATTCCTAGGTTATGCTTCAACGCTAGTTCCTTTTGCCTTTTTGATGGGAGGGTTGGTGATGAAGAGATATTCTGAATGGATTAGACCAGCACTACCTTGGGCGATTTTCTCTGCCATGATTTTGGGAATGGGAATTATCATGGGTGCTTATTGGGCTTATGTAACTCTAAACTTTGGAGGTTATTGGAATTGGGATCCTGTTGAAAATGCTGTGTATGTTCCATGGCTGGTGCTAGTTGCAGCAATCCATACCATGATCACGTTCAAGAAAAGTGCAACAGCCTTAAAAACTTCGATCGTTTTGGTGATCATGACTTTCATCTTGGTTCTCTATGCTACTTTCTTGGTGAGGTCTGGTGTATTAGGTGATGCTTCGGTTCACTCATTTACAGATTTAGGTTTATCAGGTCAGTTGTTGATCTACATGCTGTTTTTCCTTTTCGTAGCGATTATTCTGGCTGCGAGAGCCTGGAAATATATTCCCACTTCAGAAAAAGAAGCTTCTGTTTATTCCCGGGAATTTTGGGTTTTCATCGGAGCTACTACCTTAGGCTTGATGGCATTCCAAGTAATCCTTCCTACCTCTATTCCGGTTTGGAATACCTTAGTAGAAAGCTTTGGTGGAATCTCAAATATGGCTCCACCCGCGGATCAGATTGAATTTTATACGAAATTCCAATTGTGGTTTGCAGTTGTTTTGGCTTTGCTTACAGCAGTGGGGCAATTCTTCTGGTGGCAGAAAATGGATAAGCAAACATTGAAAGACACGCTTGTCACACCCTATATTGTTTCAGTTTTGATTTCTGCTGCGATCATTGTACTGGCAAAAGTATATGATTGGAAATATATCATTATTGTTCTTGCAGGGACATTTACCATCGTTGCAAATGCTGTGATTTTGGCTAAAATCCTGAAAAAGTCAACCTTCAAACTTGCCGGCGGCTCTTTAGCACATATTGGATTAGGAATGGTGTTGATCGGGATTATGTTCAGTTCTGGCTATTCTGATGTGATTTCAATTAACATGTCAGGATTGACTTACAGCAATAGCTGGGAAGATGAATTAAACAAAGAGCATGTGCTGCTTTGGATCAACAAGCCTACGCAAATGAAAGACTATACGGTAACTTACCGGGGTCGTCAGAAAAAAGTCGTTGGGGTACCTGATTATGTCCCAGCAAAAATCCTAGAGACAACTGGTAATGTCAATGAATCTGTCGCTTTAGAGGGTTATAAAGATTACTTCCAAAAAGGTGATACAGTCAACTTGGTATTGGAAGAAAATGACTATTTCAAAATTGACTATTACCAAAACGAAAAACTTCAATTTTCTCTTAACCCAATGTCCCAATTCAACTCGAGTATGGGTGGTTTGATTTCCTCTCCAGATTCCAAAATCTACTTTGATAAGGATCTTTATACTTACGTTGCTGCGATGAATGATTACGAAGATCCAGAATGGAAAGAGGATGAGATTTACGAAGTAGCTCCGGGTGAACAATTTCATGTTGCTGATTTCGTCACTTATTTTGATGGAGCTGAAGTTTTGGAAGAATTGGACGGTTATGTTCTTCAAGAGGGTGATGTTGCTGTAAAAGCAAAACTTCGAATATTAGACTATGATGTGGAAAAACTTCTTGAGCCAACTTTTATTATCCGGAATAGTCAGATTGGTAAAATCCCAGTTGTCGATTCTGAACTTGGAATAAAAGTCTCTTTGGAAAATATTCTTCCCGAAGACAATAAGTTTGTCTTTAAGGTCAATCAATATCAAAAAGATTATGTAGTAATGAAGGCTATAGTAAAGCCTTATATCAATGTACTATGGATCGGTACGATCATTATGCTAACCGGATTCTCAGTTGCAATCTTTAGAAGGTTTGATGAATTCAAAAAGATGAGAGACAAGGGGTTGGAATAAACTGAGTTTTATTCATCAATATCCAAAAATTAAAATAGCCCGATTTGAATCGGGCTATTTTAGTTATAATTATAGCTAGACTTTGCCTAGAGCAAAGGAGTGAATTGCTTCAGGAATCTCACATCATTTTCAGTGAATAGTCGCAAATCTTTGATTTGATATTTTAACATTGCAATTCGCTCGATTCCCATTCCGAATGCAAATCCGGTATATTTTTTAGAGTCAATTCCACAGTTTTCCAATACGTTTGGATCAACCATTCCCGAACCACCGATTTCTACCCAGCCAGTTCCTTTACAAACATTACATCCTTTTCCTCCACAGATTAAACAGGTAATATCGATCTCAGCGCTTGGTTCTGTAAATGGAAAATAGGAAGGTCTAAATCGAACTTTAGTTCCTTTTCCAAACATCTCTTTGGCGAAGTGATATAAGGTGTTTTTCAGGTCAGCAAAGCCTACATTTTCATCAACATACAACCCCTCTACCTGATGGAAAATACAATGGGCTCTAGCTGAAATCGCTTCGTTTCTATATACTCTTCCGGGAGAAAGGGTACGGATGGGAGGCTTTTGATTTTCCATCACACGAACTTGTACAGAAGATGTATGAGTTCTCAATGCGATATCTGGATTCTTTTCGATAAAAAAAGTATCCTGCATTTCACGAGCGGGATGATTTTCAGGGAAATTCAGGGCAGTGAAATTATGCCAATCATCTTCGATTTCAGGTCCTTCGGAAAGATTAAAACCTATTCTTTCAAAGATCTCAATGATTCTTTGTCTAGTTGCTGTAAGGGGGTGAATTCCACCTAATCCTTGATTAGAAGGAGGAAGAGTCAAATCAATATCCGCAGATTTCGATTTTTTGTTGGTCTGGCTTACTTTCTCGATAAGTTCTTGAAACTTGGCCTCAGCCATTTGTTTTACACCATTTACCAATTGACCATAAGCACGTTTCTCTTCATTTGGGATCTTTCCCATTCCTACGAAAAGTTCTCCAACTACAGATTTTTTGGAGATAAACTCCATTCTGTAAGACTCTAGTTCCTCTGGTGTATTTGCGTCAGCTGCTAAGATAGCGGCTTTTATTGCTTCAATTTTTTCCTGATACATGACTTGCCATTTTATCAAGCCACAAAGCTAAGGGTTTTAGTGTTTTTCGGACAAAAAAACAGAAAGGATTGCAAGTTTAGCTTGAGCATAAAATTGGAACCTCAAAAATTTCCTAGGTCTACTCAATCCAGATTCCAAGAGTACTTCGTAATTCTATCCAAATAAAAAATCACAAAATCATTAAAAAATTAAATCATGAAAATTCAAAACTTCTTCAAATTGGCTTTTGGAGCCTACATTTTTCTTTCTGCAAACTTTGCATTTTCTCAAATGGAAAAAACAGTAATGGTAGGAGGAGCAGAAATGTATCC
>NZ_JAHEBC010000502.1 GCF_024642405.1 Algoriphagus sp.
TTGTAAGTGAAGAAGCTGTTAAAACTGGAGGAATCCAACCACTTTCTGTTTTTGGGAACAGGTGCAAAGCATTCTGATAATTTGCTTTTGCTCTTTTTGCTGCTGCAAAATTATCCTCTTCTGCTTTATGGATCACAATTCCATCCGCCATCTCCATAATTCCTTTCTTAATTCCCTGAAGCTCATCCCCTGCTCCTGCTAATACCAATAAGAGGAAAAAATCTACCATGCTTTTAACAGAAGTTTCCGACTGTCCTACTCCAACAGTTTCCACTAAAATCACATCAAACCCAGCTGCCTCACAAAGCAAAATTGTTTCCCTCGTCTTAGCAGCGACTCCTCCTAGTGTAGTTCCAGCAGGGCTTGGACGAATAAAAGCCTTTTTATCAGCAGCAAGTTTTTCCATTCTTGTTTTATCTCCCAAAATACTTCCCTTACTTTTCTGACTACTTGGGTCTACGGCTAATACTGCTAGTTTCTTGCCTTCTGAAAGTAGCAAGCTGCCAAAGGCTTCAATAAAAGTACTTTTCCCAACTCCTGGAACACCAGTTATCCCGATTCTTATGGATTTTCCGGTGTGAGGTAAAATTTCCTGAACTAACTCTGAGGCTAATTTCAAATCTTGATCCAGCGTACTTTCCACCAAAGTAATAGCTTGGCTGAGTCTGACTCGGTTCCCATTTAAAACTCCAGATCTATAATCCTCAAGGCTAAGTCTTTTTTTCATTCTGGGTAGCCATCTACTAATTTAACATCGCCCATAGGACCTTTCTCATAAGTAGCCAAAACATAGGGCTTTAAACCTGTCGAAAAATAAGGATCGGTTGGTGAAAGACTTATTTTTTGATCAATTTCATCAGAAAAGAAAAACACCAATGTCCTTCCATATTTGGTATGAGGCTGGAAATCTCCGAAAGACCTCATCCAATCCTTATTCGAATCAACTGCCTTAACTGCTATAATCCGAACCACAGGACCTGTATTATTTTCGTTTCTGAAACTTGACAGCAGTTCGTACTTTCCTTCAAACTGATCAAGCCCTGGCTGAGTTAAACTTTCTTTCCCGATCCAAATAATCAGAAAAATGACCATTCCGGCCAATAAATAGAAAATCAATTTTGAGCTTTTCAAGAACTTTAGAGGGTTTACAAGGTTTAGGCCTTAATTTAGCCGAAAATTCTGACAATGGGTTTCGAGTACATTAAGGCTTTACACATCATATTTGTAGTTACCTGGTTTGCAGGCCTTTTCTATATCGTTCGATTATTTATATATCAGACGGAAGCAATGGAACGCCCCGATAATGAACGCGCCATTTTAAAACCACAACTTGATCTAATGGCATCAAGACTTTGGTACATCATTACCTGGCCATCTGCAATTATCACCTTGATTTTTGGAATATGGATACTAAGTTACCGAATGGGTTACTTAGAAATGGGATTTATGCATGCCAAATTAGGCTTTGTTTTACTTCTGTATATATATCACCTGGGTTGTCATAAATTATTCAAAGAATTGCAATCTGGAAGAACTAGATGGACCTCTACTCAGTTGAGGATATGGAATGAGGCTTCAACGCTGCTTCTATTCGCTATTGTTTTCTTAATTGTTCTCAAAAGTACACTTAGTATGGTATGGGGATTATTAGGATTGATTGGTCTAGCAATTACCTTAATGATTGCAATTAGAATTTATAAAAAATTCAGAAACCAGAATTCTTGATTTCATGAAATCGAGCATAACTCAATCGTCTCATTTAGGTTAGATGATAAAAAATGCGAGATTCCATATTACCATTTA
Organism: Algoriphagus sp.; assembly: GCF_024642405.1. Taxonomy (GTDB): domain Bacteria; phylum Bacteroidota; class Bacteroidia; order Cytophagales; family Cyclobacteriaceae; genus Algoriphagus. The sequence continues at coordinate 1,804 of NZ_JAHEBC010000502.1, forward strand.
AAACACATGAAATTTAAATTAAGCATATCCTTCATCACGCTTTTCACAATTCTACTTTGGCAATGCAAACCAGCAGAAGAAGAAATGGGACCTTTACCTATTTTAGGCAATTTTCATGTCGATGAAATCGAAATTGAAGGAAAAATACTGAAAGATACAGTATATCATAAAATCGCAGATTTCGCTTTCGTAAATCAGGACGGCGATACGATTTCAAATTCTGATGTAGCAGGCAAAGTGTATGTAGCAGATTTCTTTTTCACTTCCTGTCCTACAATTTGCCCAATTATGAAAAAGGAGATGCTTAGGGTTTATGAAACTTACGGAAACAAT
>NZ_JAHEBC010000177.1 GCF_024642405.1 Algoriphagus sp.
AAACTCCAATAAATTTTTCTACATGAGAGTACCAAGGCGCAATATCCTCATAACCGATAGGCCACTCAATCCCATAGCCAAATTTCTTGGGTGCCTTGAACTCAAAATCACTCCAACGCTGACATGCTCTACCCCAAATCAAAGACTTCCCTCCCACTTGATATCCACGAATCCAATCAAAAGGTCGCTCTTGAACATAAGGGTGATCTGCGTCTTTGATAAAAAAATGTGCCGTGTCTTCACCAAAGCCAGCTGCTTTGGAAATTAATGGATTGTCCAGATAAAACTCCTTGGGCATCCTCCCTCTATGTTCAAAATCCCAAGGATTTTTATTCATGGTGGGATAATCTTTAATGTGCTTCACATCCCTTCCTCTTTCAAGAACCAGTGTTTTCAAACCCTGCTCACAAAGTTCTTTGGCAGCCCAGCCTCCGGAGATCCCTGAACCAATAACAATAGCATCAAATAGATTTTCCATAAGAACTTATAATTTAAAGCTTGTTCTCCTAAATTTTCATATCTAGTTAAGAAAATCAAATTAGGCACATTTATCCACAAGCGATTATTACAATTAAATCCAATCCAAGATTATTGATCCTTTTTTCCTTTTAGACACTAGACCATTGAGCAAAAATTAAAAAAAGCTTTTCTCTTTGTAGTTATTTTCAATAACTGAAGATTCCCACTGAGTCTAGTCAAGAATCCAACCCAAGGTGTTTAAAACTACACGTTCTATCCAGGCAATTTTGTAATTTAGATTCCTTACCAACAACTAGTAGATCTCTCTATAAATCGGACCGATATCATCAATTGGGGATATTAAAGCTTTCAAAACTGTAAATATGAAGAACACTACCATCTATTATCTCTTGATCCTACTTTTCATTTTCAGCTGTACTTTTGATTTGAAACAATCAAACCCGTTTCTCCAACAAGGGGAGGGATTTGTAGAGGTAGAAGGAGGGAAAATTTGGTATGGAATAATGGGAGAAGGGGATAATACGCCTTTGATTTGCCTACATGGAGGTCCAGGAGGTACAAGCAAGAGCTATTATAATTTATCCGAAATATCGAAAGAGCGTCCAGTAATCTTATTCGATCAATTAGGCACTGGGAAATCCGACTATCATCAAGATACGGCTTTACTAAAAGTGGAACTGTTCGTGGAGCAAGTAAAAGCGATTAAATCAGAGTTAAAACTGAATGAATTCTATTTGGTGGGTGGTTCTTGGGGGGCAGCATTAGCCCTTGAATATTACGATCATTACCCGGAAGGCATAAAAGGAATAATATTTAATAGCCCGTATTTCAGCACTCCAATTTGGACAAAAGATGCGGCAGTGCTTGTGTCAGAACTTCCGGATTCTATACAGACGGCAATTCGTATTGCAGAACGAGATAGTGTCTTTGAAACTGATTCGTATAAAGCTGCCAATAGCTTTTTTGCAAAAAGGCACGGCCGAAGAAAAGAACTTGTCAAACATCCCTATGATTCTGTGAAATCCAACGGAAATACATTCATCTATAATTATATGTGGGGGCCAAGTGAATTCACTGCAACAGGCATCTTAAAGAATTATGATAATGTTCAAAGCTTAAAAAAAGTCAAGGTCCCTACATTATTTACTACTGGTGAGTTTGACGAGGCTCGTCCAGTGACAGTTAATAAGCTAAGTCAAATGGTACCGGATGCTAGATTTGTAATCATACCGGATGCAGGGCATTCAACTCTCAATGATAACAGACAGGCAGTAGTAACAGCTATTCAAGAGTTTCTTAATAATCTAAAGTAATAATTACAAAAAATAGATCAATTGCGGATGATAGCAACAACTCTGCTAGGCGAAATCATATGATTGAATCAGACTGGGTGTTTTCCATACAGTGGTCGGATACTCCCGACAATTCTTATCTGGGCTAGTCTGGCAAATCCATATTTTAAGAAAAACCCCATCTTCCGGCGCTAATAATCTTAGCATTATTGAGAAAATTCAGGGATACCTGGCTTTTTATTACAAGCATTATATCAGCACAATTTATGTGGGTGCTTTATCAAGTAGTTTGTTTTTTATTATTGGTTCTATTTTTTATTTACAACTTAAATATCAGAAAATACCATCATTTCAAATTGATGATTTTATCGTCATGAACATGGGTGTTTTATTTAGCTTTGGAATAAGCGCCTTTGCTCAATTAAAACATAATAACTATCGAATCCAGCAATTGGAACAGCATTTAAAGGAATTGGAAGATAACTCCATCACTGAACTAAGCATCATAAGCTACCAAAACAAACGAATTAAAATTGGAGTCTTCTTTGGCCTGTCCTTAGTAATCGGCTTGATTCTGCGCTTTTTATTGATTACGAAATCCTAGAAGTATTCAGGAACGGCAATCAAAGTTTTACTTTTTAGTATCCTCTAAAAACCGATCAATATACTGTTGACTTAACTCTGAATTATCTTTGTATTTGACCCGCAACTTTTCCAATCGCTCATGCAGATCTTTTCTGATTTCAGCATAAGCTGAATCATTATAGACATTTTTCAATTCCAGGGGATCCTTCTTTCTATCGATCAGTTCCCATTCGTCTATAGCATAATAGTAATGGATCAGTTTATAATCTTTCGTCACAATGGCATAATGCCTATTTACCATATGCTCTGCCGGATATTCATAATAATGGTAATAAACTTCATCACGTGTCCATTGATCTTCATTGCCGGTAAGCAGCGGCGTCATACTTTCTCCTTGCATATCTGCAGGAGCCTCCACTCCAGCGATATCCAAGAAGGTCTGCGCAAAATCCAAATTCTGAACCATTGCATCAGACTTCGTTCCAGCTTTTGTCTTACCCGGCCAAGCCACTAATAATGGCGTTTTGAAAGACTCATCGTAGATAAAACGCTTATCATACCAACCATGCTCACCCAAGTAAAAACCTTGATCTGAGGTATAAACGATGATGGTATTTTCCATCAGGTCATTGGCCTCTAAATAATCCAAGAGTCGACCCACATTTTCATCGACTGCTTTGATTGTTCCCAGATAATCCTGCATATATCGCTGGTACTTCCACCTCATTTTGTCCTGATCAGTCATTGTAGGGAATGCCTTTATAAACTCCTCACTGATGGGATCGTAATACTTTTTGAAGTTTTCGGCCTGAGTTGGCGTGAACCGTTTCATCTGAGCGATAAAACGAGTTGTATCGTAGCCACCCACGTCTGCAATTCCGAGTTGCTTGAGCACTTCAGGGTTTAGTTTATTATCACCCGACCAACCCATATGCTCGAGAATATTCATTTCCGCTTCTCCAGCGGCTGCAGTCCTTCCAGAATAATCATCAAATAAAGTTGCAGGCTCTCGGAAGGTTTTGTTAGTAAACTCTTCCAAATGTCGCTCGGCCATATACCAAGCTCTATGAGGAGCTTTATGTAAATACATCAATAGAAATGGATCTTCTTTCTTACGCTCATTTTCCAACCAGTCCAGAGTCATATCTGTCACAATATCCGTCACATAGCCTTCCACTTTGATATTTCCTTCATTTTTGGTGATGAACTCGGGATTGTAATAGTTCCCCTGACCAGGAAGGATTTTGAACTGATCAAAACCTTTTGGATTGTTTCCAAAATGAAGTTTGCCAAACATTGCAGTTTGGTAGCCACCAGCTTGTAGGAGTTGTGGAAAAGTCACGTTGGTCGTATCGAAAGGATAAATATTATCGATTTTGCCATTGATATGGGAATGCTTTCCTGTCAAAATAGTCGCTCTGGAAGGTGCGCATATAGAATTCGTCACGGAGGCATTTGTAAACAAAATCCCCATGTCAGCAATCCGATCGATGTTTGGCGTTTCGATAAGTGAATTGTCGTAAGCTGAAATAGCCTGATAAGCATGGTCATCAGACATGATAAAGATGATATTGGGCCGTTCTTGTTTTGCCTTTTCAGTTTTTTTTTGGCAACCCGAAAATAAGGTAATACCAAGAAAAAGGAAGAAAATTGATTGAGTGTATTTCATATGGTGTGGTGATTTGATTGCCATTTCGAACGAGGAGGTACGTCGAGGAGAAATCCCTTACCTATTCCAAATTTTTAAATTTGAGATTTCTCCTCCTTCGTCGTCGAAATGACTATAATAGATAATGCTTACTGCCACTGCAAACTGCTTACTCATTACTCCTCATTCGACAATTTTCTACCTTCAAAAATCTTATCCAGAAGCTCCGTGTTTTTACCGCCAGCATAGGAATTATTTTCTTGCAAGTAGTCCAAATACTCGTCTAGGTAACGCTGAGAGATTTGTGAATTATCCCCATATTTTTCTCTTAAACCATCCAGTTGCTTATGTAAATCAGCTTGAATATCAGCATATTCAGGATCACCATAGACATTTTTGAGTTCGTATGGATCTTTTTTTCTATCGATCAACTCCCACTCATCTACATCAAAATAATAATGAACCAGTTTGTAATCCTTGGTGATTATAGCATAATGGCGCTTCACCATATGTACTGATGGGTATTCGTAATAGTGATAATAAACTGCATCCCTGGTCCACTTGTCCGTTTCACCCTTAAGCAAAGGAATTAAACTTTCTCCTTGCATATCGGAAGGAGCCTCCACTCCCGCTGCTTCCAAAAATGTTTGTGCAAAATCCAGGTTTTGAACCATTGCATCCGACTTCACTCCAGTTTCCGTTTTACCTGGCCAAGCCATGATCAGCGGCGTTTTGAAGGATTCATTGTAAACAAATCTCTTGTCAAACCATCCATGCTCTCCCAGATAAAATCCCTGATCTGAGGTATAAACAATGATAGTATTTTCCATCAGTCCATTTGCTTCTAAATAGTCTAAAACACGGCCTACATTTTCATCCACAGCTTTGATTGTACCCAAATAATCCTGCATATAGCGCTGGTATCTCCATTTCATCTTATCCTCCTCAGTCATGGTAGGATAGGCCTTTTTGAAGTCTTCATTAACTTTCTCATAGGCAGCATCCCAGTTTGCACGCTGAGACTCATTCATTCTCCCCACTCCCCTTTCAAATGCACCTTGATCCCTACCAGAAGTTCCTTCAATTCCCATTTCATCCATCATTCCTGGATAAATCTTTGAGTCTCCTGCCCAATGCATGTCTTTCAAAAGATTCATTTCAGCTTCTTTGGCAGCTCTACCTCTACCCGAATAATCATCAAAAAGCGTTGCCGGCTCTTTAAAAGTCCTCTTTGTAAATTCATCCACATGTCGCTCTGCCGGAAGCCATTCTCTGTGTGGTGCTTTATGCAAATACATCAACATGAAGGGCTGATCGGCTTTTCTTTCATTCGCTAACCAATCCAAGGTCATATCAGTGATAATGTCTGTGACATAGCCTTCCACTGTTATATTTCCCTCATTCTTCGTGATAAAATTTGGGTTGTAGTATGCTCCTTGTCCAGGTAGAATTTTGAACTGATCAAACCCTTTTGGATTATTTCCAAAATGAAGTTTTCCAAACATGGCTGTCTGATATCCTGCATCATGAAGGATCTGCGGAAAAGTTACATTCGTGGTGTCAAAAGGAAAATGATTATCCACTTTGCCATTAATATGAGAATGCTTACCCGTTAAAATCGTCGCTCTGGATGGAGCACAAATTGAATTGGTCACAGAAGCATTAGTGAAAAGTATCCCCATTTTAGCAATCCGATCGATATTTGGGGTTTCGATTAACGTATTATCATAGGCAGAAATCGCCTGATAGGCATGATCATCGGACATGATAAAAACAATATTGGGCCGCTCTACTTTTTCAGGGGCTTTACTGCATCCTATAATTCCAAAAAGAAGAATCAGTAATAAAATCGGCAAAGAAGATTTGCTCATTTTAGTTCTAGGTTTATTGTGACGTTTGGGATTATGCTTTTCCAAACTACTTAAAAGTATAAAATCATCTGCATTTGAGCCAATAATCAGGAATTTGAATCAAAAAAAAACTTAAAAATGAATTCATAACTTCTTAAAAAATTTCAAATATCTCAAAACTCATCTGCTAGGTTTTAAAAAAATGAGATTTTGGTTTTTTAACTTTTTTTACGGTCTAAAGTACTGGAATTACCTTTATTTTTAAGATTTAGACCCCATTAGAAACCGAAAGAATGCTCTCTATCCAAAACTTTCAAAAGAATTACGACACTGGTTTTAAAATGGCAATTGAGCAGTTAACGTTTTCAGAGGGAATTCATTTAATCAAAGGAAAAAATGGATCTGGAAAATCCACTCTGTTAAAAGCGATTGCAGGAATTCATGACTTTAAGGGAGATATTATTTTGAATGGGATCTCACAGAAAAAAGAACCTATTGCTTATCGAAAACTGGTGAACTTCACCGAAGCAGAACCAATCTTTCCAGCTTTCCTTTCCTTGGATGAGTTGATAAATTTTTCTGCGAAAATAATGCATTCTGATACTCAACAGATCAATAAACTAAAGACCACACTGGATATAGGCGACTATGCCAAAAACCCTATTTCCTCCTATTCATCGGGTATGCTCAAAAAATCAGCTTTGCTTTTAGCTTTTTTGGGAAAGCCCAAATTGATCATTTTAGATGAGCCTTTTACAACAATAGACCAGACTACTCAAGGAGAACTCAAAAGACTCATTCTGTCCAAACTGGAAAATGGAATAAGTTTTTTGCTTACCTCCCATTTGTCTGATTTCGAAGATCTTTTTACCTATTCCACGATCAAGGAATTCGAAAATGGAATAATGATTTAAAAGATGAGAGAGATCTACTTCAAGTCTTTTGTAACTCCTTTTTATAAAGCCTATTTAGGATTTTTTATACTGGTATCAGTGATTTTAGGTGTTTTCATGGAACTAAAACAGCACCTGATGATTGCTGAAAAAATCATGAAAACTCCAACATGGTTTGGCCTGTTGATCTTCTCATTTATTTTCTACACTTTTCTACAATTACGATTTCAGATCAAACTTATTCAGGACCCAAAATATTTAATCTTTCAAAAATTATCATTTCTATCTTTTTCGAAATTTTCGAAGGATTTTATCTCTGTCTGGTTAGTAAACCACACATTGATCTTACTGTATTCATTGATAATTTCTTTCGTCGGTTTAAAAATAGGGAATTGGGAGAAAGTGGTTTCCCTTTGGATTTCATTATTTATTTCAGGTTTTGCATCCTTGTATTTTAGTTATAAAACACTCCAAAAGTACTATCCTGAAAAGCATTTTTATCGAAGTCAAATCATACATATAAAACCTTACTTTCTTTGGTTTTCTTTTCATCTGAAAGAAAACAGGCCCTTACTTTTACTTGCAGTTAAAACAACGAGTCTTTTTGTTCTAAGTGGATTTTTTTATTCTTATTTCTCTGGAGGATATGATTCCCGTTGGCTGGCATTTGGATTACTTGTGAGTTCCTATTTCCATTACCCAATCTGGTTAGAAAAAGTTGAATTTGGAGAATACCAACTCAACATATTCAAAAATTTACCCAGGACATTTATAAAAAAATTCGCTCAAGAGTTCTTTGCAATAATGGTAATTGCTATTCCCGAGCTTTTATTGCTGTTCTATCAAGGAGGTGGAATTAAAAGTAAAATTGATCACTTTTCCCTCATATTTTTTTGGACAACTCTGAATCTGGGAATTTATGCAATGTGTTTACTCAACAAGGAAAA
>NZ_JAHEBC010000016.1 GCF_024642405.1 Algoriphagus sp.
CGAATTGGTTTCTTCCAGTCCATATAAAGGAAAATGCGGCAAAAAGCCGCATTTTTTATTTCTTCAAAATTTCTCTCCAGCCTTTCTCTTCTATTTGAGTTGCTGAGGCCTCTACTTTTTCTCTCAAAGTTGACTTAAACTTATCCATCTTATCTGCCACTTCTAAGTCAAAAGAGCCAACAATGGATGCCGCTAAGATGCCAGCATTTTTACCTCCATTTAATGCAACAGTAGCCACCGGAATCCCAGATGGCATTTGAAGAATGGATAAAATACTATCCCATCCGTCTATAGAATTAGAACTTAAAATTGGTACCCCAATAACTGGTAAACTTGTCAAGGAGGCTACCATTCCCGGTAAATGTGCAGCACCACCAGCCCCGGCAACAATTACTTTTAACCCTCTGGATCTAGCTGATTCTGCGTAATCAATCATCCTCTGTGGAGTCCTGTGGGCAGAAACCACTGTCAATTCATATTCAACCCCTATTTCTTCTAAAAACTGAGCAGCTTCTGCCATGATTGGCAAATCAGACTGGCTTCCCATGATAATTCCTACTGATGGTTTCATTAGATGGATTTGATTTTTATAAGATCCTTTATTTTCATTGCTTTTGCTTTAAGCTTAGAGACATCCTCATCTACCACTGTCACATGTCCCATTTTTCGGAAGGGTTTTGTTAATTTTTTCCCATACAAATGGATGTAAACTCCCTTTTCTGCCAAGGCTTTTTCTTGCCCTTCTACAACTGCAAGCCCTGTAAATCCTTCTTCACCCAGCAAATTAATCATGGCAGCAGGACATCTTAAATCCGGATTCCCCAAAGGCCAATTCATGACTGAGCGTAAATGTTGCTCAAACTGAGAAGTGAAGTTTGCCTCAATTGTATGATGTCCACTATTATGAGGCCTAGGTGCAATTTCATTCACCAACACATCACCTTCCTTGGTGACAAACATTTCTACGGCTAAAATACCTACCATACCCAATTTCAAAATGACATCTTTAGCTATCTCCTTGGCTTTTTCCTCAATTTCATTTGAAATCTCAGCAGGAGCAAATAGAAATTCAACCAGATTTGCCGTGGGATGAAAAGCACATTCCACAGCGGGATATACGATCAAATCCCCATCCTCATTTCTAGCGACCGTCACTGCAATCTCTTTATCAAAATCAATTAGTTTCTCCAGTAGTCCAGGAGCATCAAATGCATTTTCAAGATCTTTTTCAGATTTTAATATCTGAACCCCTCTGCCATCATAACCCTCTTTTCCCAATTTATTCACCGCTGGGAGGAAGCTTTTATTGTGGATAACTTCCGATTTGTCAGCCGTTAAAATAAATTCAGCAGTAGGAATATTATTCTGTTGATAAAATTGCTTTTGTTCCCGCTTATCCTGAATAAGTTTCAGAATCTCAGGCTGTGGATAAACTTTCTTTCCTTCTTTTTGGAGTTTTATAAGTGCCTCTGCATTAACACTTTCAATTTCAACAGTTATGACATCGCATTCCTTTCCAAATGAATAAACAGTATCAAAATCCTTTAATGAACCTACCGAAAATTTCTGGCAAAGGTCTTTGCAAGGAGCATTTGGATCAGGATCCAAAATGTGGATATCTTGATTGTAATTGATAGCAGATTGGATAAGCATTCTTCCCAACTGCCCTCCACCGAGGACTCCTAATATTGGTGATTTAGATGATTGAGTCATAGCAAAATTTGAATCACGAAAATACGAGAATATGGGGGAAGGAAAAAACCTTTATTTTTCCTGAAATCTTATTCCCATCAACTCCATTAATTTATGAGCATTGAAACTTGGACAGGGCCCTACCTTGAGTTTGTAATCAAAATTGATAGTATCGTCTAAAATTTCCGAATGAAAACTCCTGTTTTCAACACCTTCAATTTTACCTTCCAATGCGGAAAGTTCAATATCATGAGTACTAACTATTCCTAATGCAGAGGTCTTCGAAACTTGTTTTACCAAGGCTTCACTCCCAGCAATTCTATCTTCTGTATTGGTCCCTTTCAATATCTCATCCAAAAGGAAAAATATTTTCTCTCCATTTTCCAGACGTTCGATCAATGTATGAATCCGACTCAACTCTGCATAGAAAGAACTGACACTTTCACCTAAATTATCAGTATTCCTCATGCTGGTATATAATTGGACGTCTCCCAAAGTAAATTCCTTGGCAAATGGATTTAAACCGATATTTGCCATTACGGCATTGATTCCCAGGGTTCGCATAAAAGTGGTTTTTCCACTCATATTCGCTCCAGTCAACAAAATGAAGTTTCTTAAATCACCCAATTGAAAATCATTGGAAACGGCCTTTTCTGGATCTATCAGCGGGTGTGTAATTTCAGTACATTTTAATATTTGCTTCGACTCCCAAACTAAATTACAGTCAGTACCTACTTCTTTTTCAAAAGCCCCAAGCGAAACCAAAATTTCCCAATCTTCCAACAATTCGGGAATTTTAGAAATTTCCTCTCCATGCTTGTTTATCCACAATTGAAGTTTCCTGGCCAATAGTAAATCTGTCCACAAGAGAAGGTTTATCGGGATGTAAAGAATATTTAACCTGTTGTCAATCCATAATCCCAGTTTATCAAGTTGTTGAAAAAGTTGAGATGCGCTTTCCTTTTCGGTCAAAATCAATTTCTGTTTTTCTTTCAGAAGAGGGGAATTAAACCTCATCTTTTCAAGTTCAAATAACCAAGTTGAATAAGCTTTCAATTGCATTCGGGATGGTAGTTTTTCCGAAGCTTCCTTCAAATTTTTGAAAACATAACCAAGGGGAGCAAGTCCTAACAAGATCCAAATTCCCAAAAATGCTCCTGGAATAATACCAATACTCACTAAAGTAATTAAAACCAGTCCTACCAAAGGTCCCAATACAGTTAGAATTGTTAGAATGACAGGAATCTCCCTTTTTTTCCCGAGGAAGCTTTGCCAATTTGAAGAAGGCTTTTCTTCAGAGTAAAAGGCAATGCCACTACTTTCCATTGCATCCAAAAATCCGGGAATCTTCGAAAGTTCATTACTAGCCTCTTGAAACTTTTTGGCGTTTCCCTGATCAAATGAAGATTTTATCAAATCTGCCAATTTGATTTTTGCTTTTTTAGAAACCGTATGGTTAACTAGCTGAAAAAGAGAATGGTCTCCAAATAAATCCAAATCATTCGCAAATGGATGCGCTTTATCTTGAAATTCATGTCCACCTTCTATCTCTTCTAGCTTTCGGCTTTTCCTTTGTTCAGCTCTGTTTAATATGAGTTGTAAAGCTTCATAAATAGACTTTTGATCTTTCAAAAAATTATATTTCTGAATAGAGAATACAAAGAAAGAGATGAAAAGAAAGAAAGGTAAAATCCATAAAATAGTCTGCGAAATTGTTAGAACACCGGTTACTCCGATAACTAAAAATATCACCAATCTTAAAAATGAAATACTTCCTGATTTTCTATTTGCTTCAGTTATCTTTTCTGAAAGCCTTTCGGTATTAAAATCAAATCCCTTCATGCCCAAAGATAGCACATCGAGCCTTCCTTGAAAAAGTATTATTTTTAAGGGTTGACAATCAAATACATGTAAGATTATTTCGTTTTAATTCCATATATATTGAGAAAAAATCTAATGACTCAGACATTTTGAAGAAGAAGAAACAAAAAGAATCCTCAGCCCAAAATATTGAAAATTTTATGGAAGAGTGGGATATTGGAAAAGGAATGGGCATACTCCCCGATTATATTCCTTTTACACAAAATATTGGGTGTGTGGGAGGAAAAACTAAAATTTCCAAAATCAAAAAATCTGAGCCAAATGATGAAAAAGAAGCCTAGTTTCATTTAATAAGGGATTTGTTTACTTTTACGCTTGAAACCCAAAATTTATACAATTTCCAATTCGGCACGATTTTTAAAGCCTATCCTATAGATTCAACTTTTCATCTCAACCCTTAACACAATGTATTCAAAATTGAAATTTCTGCCATTTCTGCTCATTGCTCTATCAGCAATAATTGGCTTTTCTTGCTCATCTAAAGATGATAATGATCCGGTGGTAGTAGATACCTCTATTATTGTAGAAATATCCGATGTAAACCAAAAAATTGAAGACTTAGACAACCTAACTCTGTCCGCTCTTGAAGATTTGGGGCTTAGTTCAAGAAAATCTAATATCGCTTATGGAGATTATTGCTCCTCAGTAGTAATAATAAAAGATCAGGAGATAAAGACTATCTCTATTGATTTTGGAAATGGTTGCGTAAGTCCAAATGGTGTAAATAGAAAAGGAAAAATATTGATCAAATATTCGGGAGCTCTTTTAGTACCTGGTGCAAACATCGAGACTACTTTTGAGGGGTATGAAGTGAATGGATATAAAATCGAAGGAACAAGAACCATCACAAATACTAAACTTGACATTTTTGCCAATTCAATAACACTCGCTGTAAAGATTGAAAATGGAAAAGTCACCTTCCCAGATGGTGGTTTTGTTACAATAAATACAACAGAAGAGAGAATTGTGACACTGACAAGTACTGGCTATGAAGGTTCTATAACCGGCACAGCAAGCGGTAATAGTAAGGATGGAAAAGCTTTTACTTCAACAATTATTGATCCTTTGGAAATTACTCAAAGTTGTATTGAATCCGGAGTTTACAATCCAACAAGTGGTCAAATTGAATTCACTTACATCGGAATAAAAATGACCTTGGATTATGGAACTGGAGCATGCGATAAAGATGCAACCATCACTTATCCGGGAGGGGTCAAAAACATCACATTCGATTAAAATATTTCATTTTCTCAAAAACGGCTATCTTTCGAGGTAGCCGTTTTTATTTTATGGAAAAGAAAAAGATTTCAGGTCATGATCATATTCGATATGAAAGACCACAATTATCCCCAAAAGAAATGCTTGAAAAGTCCCGGGATTTCTTTGATCAAATGGATCAAAGAAGAACCGTCAGGGAGTTTGATACCCGGCCAGTACCGTTGGAAGTCATTGAAAATATTATCAAAACCGCAAGTACGGCACCATCTGGTGCTCACAAACAGCCCTGGACCTTCTGCCTAATCTCAGATCCTGAAATGAAAAAAAAAATAAGGCAAGCGGCAGAAGAAGAAGAAAAAATAAGTTACGGAGGAAGAATGAGTGATACTTGGAAAGCGGATTTAAAGCCTTTAGGTACGAATTGGGAAAAACCATTCTTAGAGGAAGCTCCCTACTTGATTGTAGTCTTTAAGCAATCCTATGGAATGGAAAATGGGGAAAAAGTTCAACACTATTATGTAAGTGAGTCAGTGGGAATAGCCTGCGGTTTTTTAATTGCAGCTATCCATCAAGCTGGTTTGGTAGCGGTAACTCATACCCCCAGCCCTATGAATTTTTTGAGTAAACTTTTGGATCGCCCTTCTCAAGAAAAACCATTTCTTCTTGTACCTGTGGGGTATCCTAAGGCAGAAACCTACGTTCCAGACATTCATAGGAAGCCACTTGAAGAAATCATAATTAGATTTTACGATTATCCGCAATGATGCCAGTATGCTTAATTTCTTTGTTTTACTGGCTCGAAGACCGATGACGGAAGACCGAAGAATCGATTTCTTTTCAATTTACCGAATTCTATGTCGCTTTAGATTATTACTGGTACAATACCGGATATACATTTTAGATTTTAAATGAAAAAGGCGATCAAATGGATCGCCTTAATTTTTGAAATACGATGTTTAGGAATTTTCTTCAGCGGCTTTTGCCTTGATCTGATGAACCACCCTTTGTGGGAATGGGATTTCAATTCCATGTTTTTCAAATTCGGTATTGATAGCTTCCATACCAGCAAAATACATGGGCCACATATCAGCTGATTTTGCCCACACTCTTACAATTATATCTAGAGAACTGTCCCCGAAATTATTTAAAGCCACAAAAGGAGCTGGATCTTTTAAGGCTCTTGGATCATTTTCAAAAATATTTTCTATGATTTCCTTTGCCTGCTTAATATTGGTTCCATAAGCTACTCCAACCTTTAACTCAGCCCTTCTTGTTTCTTGCGTACTCATATTGATAATATCCGAGTTTGCCAGATTACCATTTGGAATAATCACCTCCTGATTGTCGAAGGTCATCATATGAGTATATAATATTTGAATCTTATTAATGGTACCCGTATGACCTTGGGCAACAACTACATGACCTACTTTAAATGGCTTAAATGCGAGGATTAAAAGTCCACCTGCAAAATTGGAAAGAGATCCTTGTAGCGCTAAACCAATGGCAAGGCCTGCAGCACCAAAAATAGCTAGGAAAGAACTTGCAGGTACGCCGAGGATCATCAATACGCCCCCGAACATAATCACATATAAGAGAAGCTTCGAAAGTCCGTAAAGAAACTCGTTTAAAGATGGAGCATCATCTCTTTGCTCTAAAAATTTCTTGAGTCCTTTTAATAATTTATTGACTATAAATTTCGCGATAAAGTAAAAAAGTAGGGCTCCAATGATCCTTAAGCCAATACTTATGGCAAGACTAATTCCATCAGCATATAGAGCGTCCGTAGTTTCCTTAGAAATTCCAAATTCTTCCATTTTTAAAATTGTTTTTGGTTGATGTTTTACTAAAATAAAATGTTCACTTGCCAGCGAAAAGCCCAATGCCAACTAATCCTAAAGTCAGTTATTCCTGCCTTTTGGAGGATATTTTCCCAATCATTCTTTGAAAAACTTCTCAAAACAGATAAAGAGGCATCATTCTGAACCATTGCCGACTTGCTAAATAAATTGGTTAGGAATTTAATACTGTAAAAAGCAAACCAATGTCTATGTAGATCATTGATTACAATTCCCAACCTAGATTTTGCCTTCAAAGACTTCAATAGTCCTGTCAACTCACTGTCTGTAAAATGATGTGTAAAGAGCGTGCAAGTAGAAATATCTACTTTTTCTTCTGAAAACTCAGTATCGAAAACGTTCTGAACTTTAAAGGAAATTTCGGGTAAGTCTGCTAACCTAACCGAAGCAAGGTCAATAATGTTCCTGTTGGCATCGATGCCTTCAAAACTAACCTGTTTTTTTTGATTCTTTGCCCAATCATACATTACTCGAATCATATCTCCCCCACCACATCCAATATCTGCTACTGAATAGGAATCTTTAGGATATTTTTGAAAAATTTTTGAAATCCCATTGGTGGTGACATAATTACCTCCCAACCACTTATTTATCGTCTTGAGCTCTTTTAATGTCTGCGCTAATTCTTCACCAGAGCAGTCTAAATCATCCATCAACTCTTTTTCGGTGCTTCTTTGAGAGAATTTTCCCATTATTTTTCCAAATGAAGAGTTTCTAAGGTCAATCCAGGTCCAAACCCAAGCGATAGAATATCCCCGGAGACAGAAGGATCATGAAGCATTCTTTCTAATACAAAAAGTATCGTCGCAGATGACATGTTCCCAAAATTTCTGAGAACTTCTAAAGCGTGAGAGTTAACTTTAGGTGCCAGTCCAAAAGCCTCCTGTACTTTGGTTAATATCTGCTTTCCTCCAGGATGGATTGCAAAATTCTGAATTTGTGAAACTTTAAACCTTTTTTCAAATATTTCTTTTAATTGGTGTATCCCCTGATCCAAAAGCGAGGGGATATATTTACTCAACCTCATTTCAAAACCAAAATCTCCTATTCCCCAAGCCATATCTTTTTCTCCCTCCCGGATCACCTGACTCATATAGGATTTGATTCTTAAACCTGAATCGGAATTCTTAACTAATGCAGCTGCTGCCCCATCTCCAAAAAGTGAATTCGCTAAAATATTATCCTCCACATATTCCTTTTGAAAATGTAAAGTGCATAGCTCAACCGAAACTAAAAGAACATTGGCATCAGGCTCAGCTTTAAGAATTTTGTCTGATAATTTCAGCCCAGTAAATGCCGCATAACAACCCATAAAATGGATACAATATCGCTCCACAGAATCACCTAAACCCAATAAATTCATTAGCTCAAGTTCTACCCCTGGAGCGACCATTCCGGTACAGGAAACCAAGATTAAATGAGTTATTTCTTTGGCTTCGATGGATACTTTATTCAAACACTGTTTTGACGCCTCAAAAGCCAATTGAGGAGCGGTCTTAGTGAATACCCCCATTCTGGACTTAGTTCTCGGAAACGGTGCTAATTCGTTGTTATTGGGAAAAAAAGTAAAATCTCCTGGATCTTTTTTCTCAAAATCCAATAAAACGCTATGTCTTGTTTCGATTCCAGATTTTCTATACAAAAATCGCAGCTTTCTCCCCTCATCATCATCGAGTTGATGGGCAAATTTCATAAAACCTGCTATGGAGGCCTGCTTGATGGGTAGACCTGGATTGGCAAGACCAATACTAACGATACTAGAATTCATAAGATCAAGTTAAAGGATATTTTCTAAATTGACTGCCTGCAATAACAACCTTCCCATTTAGATAAAGTTACAGAAGCAATTACAACTACGATATGATTACCGTTTCAAGTTTAAGACATCTTAGAATACCATTTTCATTATTCTTGATGCCTGTCTTCTTTTTTGCATTGGCTTTAACCCCAAATCTCAATGAGTCAAGAATTTTATGGGTCTTTTTAGCACTTCATTTATTCCTCTATCCATCTAGTAACGGGTATAATAGCTTTTTCGATCGGGACGAAGAAAGTATCGGAGGTTTGAAAACTCCTCCCAAAGTCACTCCAGATTTATTTTGGTTATCCATGGTATTTTTTGCAATCGCCATTCTGATTGGATTACAGATAAATTGGGAATTCGCAAGCATGGTTCTTGTGTATGGATTGGTAAGTATGGCATATAGTCATCCTGCAATCCGCATAAAAAAATACCCTTGGGCTAGTTGGTTTATTGCCGGGTTCTTTCAAGGGTATTTTACATTTGCCATGGCATATGCCGGATTAAGCAATTTGAATTGGTCCACATTAGTGAAACCTCACGTGATCATTCCAGGTCTTCTCACAAGTTTAATGCTTTGGGGATCTTATCCCTTGACACAGGTCTACCAGCATGGCGAAGACTCAAGAAGAGGTGATTTAACTTTAAGTTTGAAGCTGGGAATAAAAGGTACTTTCTATTTTGCCAATATTTTCTTTATACTCACCGGGCTTGCATTTGCCTGGTACTTTATAGACAAAAATCAAGAAGCTATTTTGTGGATTTATTTAGGAGCTATGGCACCTATTATTCTGTATTTTCTGATTTGGTTTAGTTTTATCAGAACAAACCCTGTAAAATACGCTTCCTACAGCTGGGCAATGGGAATGAATGTGATTTCTGCACTATTTCTCAATACTTTCTTTATTTATTACTTTTTTGAAAACACCCAGATTTTGCAAGCATTTGGATTCTAAAATGGCTTTCCATGGGTGTTTTTAAGGATCATCTTTGCAATGCCTGGAAAGTTTTTGATCAATTTCCCTGCTAGTATAGAACTCTTATTTGCTCCAAAAAGCAATTGTGTTTTCCTTCCCACCCAAAGTCTTCTTTGAAAAAGCTTTTTCCATTCTTCTTCATATTTACCCTCTATTCCACTTCTATCTTGATTTGATAAAATAGCCTCAGCAGCGATTTTTCCGGATTGTATTGCCATCGCCATTCCATTTCCACAAAGTGGCGTAATCAGTCCCGCTGCATCTCCAGTCATAATAATATGATTTTCTACAAGCTTTTTGGGTTCAAAGTTAATTTCATTTATGACTTCAGGTTTCTCTAACAAGAACTCACTTTCTGTAAATAATTTCTTCAGAAAGGGATTTTTCCACAATACATTTTTTTCCATCTCTTCAATAGAGCCAAAAGTTCGAAGTTGATCCCGACTCCCCAGATAGCAAATATTGAATTTGTCATCTTCGATAGCATTAATTCCACAATACCCCCCTTCAAAATTATGCAGAGCCACTGTATTTCTAGACTCATCAGTTTTTACATGATATTTCACCCCAATAAAAGGGCTTCTTTTTTCAATAAATGGCCGATTAAGAACTTTATCCAACTTTGATCTTTTTCCAAAAGCTCCTATTACATGTTTCGAAGTATGAATAGAGCTATCGGATAATTCAATTTTGAAATGGTCTTCTTTTGCATAGAAATTAATATCAAATACCTGTGTTCCAGTCAGGAAATTCACTCCTACCTCTTTTGCTCTATTGAATAAAAAATCATCAAACTCATATCTGCTAATTCCAAAACCGCCGAGGTCCAGGGGAAGAGAAACAGAATTTCCCAAAGTATCTGAAAAAAGAAAGTTTTCAATAGCAGGAAGTTCTAGGTCAGAAGGAATTAGTCTTTCTCGTTTCAAGAATCCAAGTGCCTCATTGGAAACATATTCCCCGCAAACCCGATGAAAAGGATAGATTTTTTTTTCAATCAATGTGACTTCCCTGCCATTCTTGGCAAGCGTATAGGCAGAAATCAAACCTGCTAGGCCTCCTCCTACGATGATTATTGAATTTGATTTGCTCAAAGATTTACCTTTAACTCTAAGATTAAACCGCTTATCAAAAATTAAGTTTTAAGGATCAACCTTAAGTGAAAATCAAGGTTATTTTTGATTGCAATTAAAAGTTTAAACTAATAAAAAAATATGCTACCCAAATTATTTCGGAGGTTTATCTTAATGATTTGCGTATTAGGAATCTTTACCCATGCTGAAGATTCTTTTGCGCAAAAGAAAAAGAAAAAAAATTCCAAAAATGAGCCTGCAGTCACTACTCCACCAGCCAGGCCTTCAAATGGTTCACAATCAGGACCAAAGCCTTATTCTGAGGTAATTACCAAAAGTGCCAAATCTAAAGATGGCCTTTTCAAGGTTCATCAGATCGATGATAAATATTTTTATGAGATCCCAGAATCTATGTTTGGGAAAGATATGCTGATGGTCACTACCATTGCAAAAACTGCAGATGGAATCGGTTATGGGGGGGAAAGAACAAACACCTTGATGCTAAGATGGGAAAAGAATAATGATGATGTATTACTGAAAGTTGTCTCAGTAAACAACTTTGCCGCTGATTCCTTACCTATTTCCATGGCTGTAAAAAATTCCAATTTAGAGCCTATTCTTCAGAAATTTGATGTTAAATCAAAATCTACAGACTCCACCGGCGTAGTGATTGAAGCTACGGATCTTTTTAGTAAAGATGTACAGGCATTGGGATTACCAAGAAACAGAAGGACAGGATTCAAAGTATCAAGACTAGATACAGACAGATCTTATATCGATCACATTCATACCTATCCAATCAATATTGAAGCTCGATATATATTAACCTATGCTGCTGCCGAGCCTCCTTCAAATAGCTCTACCGGGCTAATTACACTGGAGATGAACTCTTCCATGATTTTACTTCCTGAAGAGCCTATGATGCAAAGATTAGGAGATAGAAGAGTGGGATGGTTCAGTAGATCTATCGTCGATTATGGATCAGATGCTCAAAAAGCAGCCAACAGAACTTTCTTGGACAGGTGGAGATTAGAGGTGAAAGAAGAAGATATTGAGAAATTCAAAAGAGGTGAACTAGTTGAACCAAAGAAGCAAATTGTATATTACATCGATCCAGCGACTCCAGAAAAATGGGTTCCTCACCTAATTGCCGGTGTGGAAGATTGGCAAGCAGCGTTTGAAGAAGCAGGTTTCAAGAATGCCATAATAGCTAAAAGAGCTCCAAGCAAAGAAGAAGATCCTGATTGGAGTCCTGAAGATGCACGCTATTCTGTAATCAGATATTTTGCATCTGATATCCAGAATGCATATGGCCCTCACGTTTCTGATC
Source organism: Algoriphagus sp. (assembly GCF_024642405.1). Lineage (GTDB taxonomy): Bacteria > Bacteroidota > Bacteroidia > Cytophagales > Cyclobacteriaceae > Algoriphagus. The sequence goes on from NZ_JAHEBC010000016.1 coordinate 11,826, forward strand.
CAAGAACAGGTGAAATATTAGAATCTGACATTGGATGGTATCACAACGTAATGAACTTGTTGAGAAACTGGTTCTTTATTCAGACTGCCGCAATTAACCCAGATGCTAGAAATGTCAAATTCGATGATGAAGTAATGGGAAGACTAATTCGTTTTGTTTCTTCTCATGAAGTGGGTCATACTTTAGGCCTTCCTCATAACTTTGCTTCATCTCATGCTTACCCAGTTGAAAAGTTGAGAGATGCAGAGTTTACAAAAGAAATGGGAACGGCTCCTTCCATAATGGATTATGCACGTTTCAATTATATCGCACAACCAGGTGACGAAGGAGTAAGCTTGATGCCTAACGTCGGTCCATACGATAAATATGCAATCGCTTGGGGTTACAGGCCTATCCTAGATGCCTCAACTCCTGAAGAAGAGCAATTGACTCTTGACGAATGGATAACTTCTAAAAATGGTGATCCAATTTATAGATATGGAAGACAAGGAAACAGCTATGACCCTACTGCTCAATCAGAAGACTTGGGAGATAACTCCATGAAAGCTTCTGAATATGGTATTGCTAACCTGAAAAGAATTGTACCAAATCTAGAAGAGTGGACAAAAGAAGAAGGAAAGCCTTTCAAGGATTATGATGACCTGGAAGAAATGTATGGTCAGGTTGTAACTCAGTACAATCGCTATATGGGACATGTAAGAACCAATATTGGTGGTGTTGCTGAAATCTATAAATCAGCTGGGCAGGACGAGCAAGTTTATATTCATACTTCAAAAGAAATTCAAAAGTCAGCTGTGGAATTCTTAAACAAAGAATTATTCGCCAGTCCAGCTTGGTTAATGGATGACGCCATTTTCTCAAGAATTGATGATTTCGGTGCTTTAGAAAGAATCAGAGGCGTTCAGGCCAATACTTTGAATGGAGTTTTAGAATGGGGAAGATTAGGAAGAGTCATTGAAAACGAAGCGCTGAATGGATCAGAGGCCTATACGATGACTGAATTATTCAGTGATTTGAGAAAAGGTATCTGGACAGAACTTGCCTCAGGACAAACCATCGATGTACATAGAAGAGCTCTTCAAAGAGCCCATATCGAGCGGTTAGAGTATTTACTGACTGAAGATGAACCTTCGGTTTCTGCTGCTTTTAGAAGATTTGTGGGACCTCAGATTAATGCTTCACAGTCAGATATTCGCCCTGTGGTAAGGGGAGAATTAAAAACTCTGCAAAGACAGGTAAATGCTGCTATTTCCAGGACTTCTGATAATATGTCAAAGCTTCATTTAGAAGACCTTTCGGCTAGAATCGATGCTATTTTAGATCCAAAATAAGTAAGATAAAACTAACGAAGAGGCTCCTTTCTGGGGCCTCTTTCATTTAAATGGAATTTTTTTCTTGTAATTTAATGTTCCAAAAAAAGTTAATGTCAAGTCCTCATTCCATATTACAAAGTCATAAACTGCGAATTACAGACTGCAGACTGGAAATCATTCGTGAATTTCTGGAAAAGCAAGTGGCTTTGGCACATTCTGACTTGGAAGATAGTCTTGATAATCAATTTGACAGAGTAACTATCTACCGTACCTTAAAAACTTTTGTAGATAAAGATGTAATTCATAAAGTTCTCGATGATAGTGGAGGTGCAAAATACGCACTTTGCTCACACGAAGAGCATGAAGAACATAGCCATGAACATGTTCACTTTAAATGTGAAATCTGCGGGGAAACAACTTGTTTAGAATCTATCACACTTCCATCTATAAAACTTCCCGCTGGTTTTCAAAAAAAAGAAATGAGTCTGTTGGTGCAGGGAATCTGCGAAAAATGTCATTAAAACTCCACTGGCTCGGGTCTCGAATTCCTAGGCGCGTCTGATGGCCAGATTACACCAGGGGGCAAATCTATTTTGGGAGGTGTCAAGTCTTCCACTCCTCCATCTCCATCATCTCCGTTACGGTCTCGCTTTTTCAGGGAGTTGCGAGTTAAGGTGGCTACGAAATAAATTAGAATCACATAAGCCAACCCACAGAGCACCAGATCTATTACTAAACTACTCATGGCTAAAAATTTTATAAAAGATAATCCAATACTCATTTTAAATCAATCCCTTTGGCAAATTGTTTAATATAAATCATGATTTTATGATTTTATTCGACTTGTTTAATCCCTCGGATACTAGGATATTTGCGCACTGAAAATAAAAGTGATGATAGTAAAGACTAAAAAATACCAACTGGAAACAGGAACTTATATCAAAATGGGATTGATCCATATTCTCAAAGAGCAATGGTGGGTAATTCCAATAGCACTGGCCATTATGTGTGGCTATTTCTGGATTCCTTCTATTTGGTGGATTATTGGAGCCTTGATTGCATACGGACTTTATGTTTTATTTTGGGCGATTCAATTTACAGGAGTAACCCAGATGGAACAAAACAAAACCATCTTTGAAAAACTTGCTTACGAAATCGACAGCAGGCAAATTCTGATGAAGATTAATACGAGACAGGGCATGCCTGTGCAATGGAATATGATCAAAAAAGCGGAAGTGAAAAAAGATGCCTACGTATTATATCTTTCGAAAGCCCAGTTTATCCACCTTCCATTCCGAATCTTTAATTCAGAGAACGAGAGGAAGTTTATGGAGACAATACTAAAGAGAAAAGAATTGATCAAATAGCCTTAAGCCTTCCAGAAAATGGAAGGTTTTTTCTTATATGTCATTTTGCTATTAGAGTCCTTTAATTACTATCAAAGTATTTATTTTTAGATTTTTTTACCCAAAAAACAAATCATTCAAATATCTACCTGGGGTCAAAGTAAATCCTCCTGCTATGATAATCGCTCCAAAATAGAGCAAAATCATTTTTCTTTTATGTGTCTTAATATTTCCATTTTTTATAGCCGAATAAGCAGTGGGAACAGTATAAATTGTCAGGATGCTAAATAGATGAATCCAACCAAAATGTCCCAAAAACTGGGGGCCAACCTCTGCTGGCATAAATAGCGTAATACTAGCAGTAACCAACATCAAAACCATATAAATCCTACCCAAATTTTTATGGATTCCTGTTCCTTTTTTGACAATCAACAAAAAAGCACCGATAAAAATACATGGCGTTACCGTAGCCAAATGGAGGTATAATAAAGTTAAATAACTCATATAGTGGCTTAAATAAGATGGCTAAAAGAAAATTAAATATAGGTTATTCATAATTAGGTGGTTTTGAGTTTTTATTTAATAAAGCTAGAAAAGCAAGTACAAAAAAAAGCCTATCCGAAGATAGGCTTTTAATCAAGATTAAACTTGAATTACATAGAAGGCATAATCACTGTATCGATCACGTGAACAACACCATTGTCAGCAATAATGTCTGCTGCTGTAACTGTTGCATTGTTAATCATAGCTTTTCCATCCTTCAAAGTTACTTTGATAGTACTTCCTTCTACAGTTTTTGCCGTTTGACCATTTTTAAGATCAGTTGACATCACCTTGCCAGGTACTACATGGTAAGTAAGGATTTTAACCAATTGTGCTTTGTTTTCTGGCTTTAATAAAGTTTCTACAGTACCAGCTGGCAACTTTGCAAATGCTTCATTAGTTGGAGCGAAAACTGTAAATGGGCCATCACCTTTTAAAACATCAACCAAATCGCCTGCTTTCACAGCAGCTACTAAAGTTGTTAAAAAATCCTGTGATACTGCCAAGTCTACAATGTCAGCATCAATTTTTGTTTCATGTACTGAATTTGTTTTTGTAGTAAATGAAGATGCTACAATTAGCATTGCAAGCATAAATACTGTTCCTAGTTTTTTCATAATTGATAATTAGTAATAGTTAATACTGGTTTATATGTGTATGAACAACTATTGTATATAATTTTTTTTTAATTTTTTAAAATCCAGTATTTTATAAGTTATTTTATTTGAAAGGTAATTGTGGATAATACTTGTATATAATAGAATTGATAATTGGAATATCAGATATTTAGGAATGCAAATTAGATTGATCGCTATTGGGAAAACAGATAATCAAGCTATCATCTCTCTTATAGATGAATACAGCAAGCGTTTAAATTTTTATATAAAGTTTGATTTTGAAGTTATTCCTGATCTTAAAAACACAAAATCCCTTTCTGAGACTCTTCAAAAAGAAAAAGAGGGTGAGTTGATCTTAAAAAAATTAACCACATCAGATCAATTAATTTTGTTGGATGAACGGGGTAAAAGTTATAGCTCGATGGATTTTTCTGAATTTCTTCAGAAAAAAATGAATTCAGGTTTAAAGCAATTAGTCTTTGTTATTGGAGGCCCATATGGTTTTTCGGAGGAAGTCTATTCCAGGTCTAATGGGAAAATTTCTTTGTCCAAAATGACTTTTTCACATCAAATGATCCGTCCATTTTTCATCGAGCAGCTATACAGAGGCTTTACTATACTTCGGAACGAACCATACCACCATGAATAGCGCTTTGTAGGAACCCATTGCAATTGAGCACCAATCCATAAAAGTGCAATTCCACTTTTAACAAAAGCCAACATTTTTTTAAGAATTACCCCAATGTTAAGTTTTTTGTCTTTTTTTTTGCTAATGTTACCAAATTGTTAACTTTACACAATCTGATTAACATAGGCTTCATGCAAGATGAAACATATGATCCTCACATATTTAATGATTCTTGGGCTTAGTAACTTTACTTTAGCCCAGGATAAGTTATATCCAAATGAGGAGCTGTTTTTTGAAACTCAAAAGGAAGAGTCAATATGGAAAGAGGCCCAATCAAATCCTCTAAATCTTTTTACGGCTGTTCATGCCAAAGAAATTCATGAGCAAAAATGGAATGAACTAGTTGAAGAATTAGATCAAAAAAAGACTAAAACAAAAAGTGAATACAATTTCTTAAGGCACATTTTCCAAAAATCACATCAATCTTTGTTAAAGACCTACGTGAAGCACTCTACTTTCAACGACATGTTACAAGAAGGTAAATTTGATTGTGTTAGTGGATCTGCAACCTTAGGAATGCTACTGGACCGATACGGATATGACTATTCTATAGTAGAAACCGATTATCATGTGTTCATTGTTGTCAATGTTGAGGAAGAAACCATAATTTTAGAAAGTACCTTGCCTATCGGTGGAATGATTACACGTCCATCAGATGTTCAGGCATATTTAGATAGTTATAAGCCGGTGGAATTCGCTCAATTGAGTTCTCTTACCCAAAGGTTAGGCAATCCAGAAATAGATTTGTCAGATCATGCAATCTTTAGAAAAGTTTCTTTAACTCAATTGGCAGGTCTTCAATATTATAATGATGCCATTACGCATTTTAATGAGCAATCTTTTGGATTGGCCTCGAAACAACTTTCAAAAGCCATGATCCTTTATGACTCTGAAAGAATTAAAAACCTACGTGAATTAGCGATTGAGCAAGCCTATAAAGTATATGGCTACGATGTAAAATAGTTATTACTCAAAAAATATCTTGAAAAAATAAATGCCCTTCTTTAAGGGCATTATTTTTTAAATATTAATGATGGTGGTGTCCATCAGGTCCATGAACATGACCATGATCTATCTCTTCTGGCTGAGCCTCTCTAATCAATACTATTTTTCCATCAAACTGAAGGTCATGTGCCGCCAAAGGTGGATTAAAATCCATGTGCACTCCCATGTAATCGATCTTCGTAATTTCTCCTTTGACTTGATTCCCTTTATCATCTTGCATAGGGATTACCGCTCCAACCTTGAGTAAATCTTTTGACTTTTTCCCTTCCTGCTTAAAATTTGTCTTTGGTATGATTGTTTTCCTTTCCTCGTAATAATCTCCATATGCATTTTCAAAATCTATAAAAACGGAAAATTCATCTCCTATTGACTTTCCTTCCAAAGCTTCTTCAAATTTTGGGAAAACTGCTCCAGTCCCAAATAGGAAAAGGAAAGGCTGATTTTCTGACACATTCTCATAATCCACCATACCGGATTCCCCATCATCTACTTTAAGTTGATAAGCAATCCCAATCACTTTATTTTTTTCGACTTTCATAAAATAATACTTTATCTAAATAGATAGGCCACTCCGATTTGTGCCACAAAATTCTTTCTATCATAGCCCGGAACAAAATATTGGTCAGGTTGATTTTCTAAGAACCACTTATAATTTAAGGTGTTAACGTATTGCATTTTCCCGCTCAGGAGGAAATCTCCAAGTTTCCAATCCCCTATAAGAGAAGGAACCAGGTCCACATATTTATTTCTCCAGTCTTTGGAAGCTTCATATCGGAAATAATAAAAATCATTGTTGTAAACAATTCGCTCCATCTGGAAACCAATACGATTCATTTTATTAACCCAAGCAAACTCTACAAAAATGACATTACTTCCAGGACCATTCCCAACACCAAGTACTTGTCCATTGTGCGTATATCCTTCACGGACGTGATCATGAATATACCAGGTCTTTAAATCTCTAATATCCTCACGAATAGTTTGGCCTGTTTGAGTCATTTCGGAACTTATCTGAAGAAAATGACCTGGTTTTTTTAAACTCATCAGATGAGAAAACCCAAATGTAAAAGCTCTTCCAGACTCTGGCGTAATCATAAAGTCCTCTAATTTCCTGTTATTCCCTCTGGTGCCATATTCACCATAAAACTCAAAGTGCCCAGCCGGACTCATCCATCTGAAAAACCCAGAACTGAATTGTTGTCTTTTTTCTCTAGTTGGATCAAGTATATTTTCAGGTCCTTTCCTTCCATTGAACACAGGCAGTAAATCGCCGATAGTTGAGACCTCATTCCGATACATTTGATTTACAGATCCATAACCAAGAAATAAACCTGGAACCCATTTTGGCTGATAGGTGAAAATCAACCCAGAAACATATCTTTTATTGTCTTCAGGTTTGGGTATATAAACAGGATTTTCCTGAATATTATAATCATATAATGGTGGCAAAAATCCGCTGGACTTTAAAAATCCTGCTATCATTTGGCCTTCAAATGATCCAATCTTTGTTTGAATAGGCTTTCTTGTGTTCAAGGTGAAATGCAAGAATCCAGGAGCATTACTTCCCAGTAATAAGGAGTTTCTTCTTCCAGGTCCCCACCAAAGATTTTCTGTTGAAACTCCCAGAGAAACATCATTCAAATTAAACCTTAAACTTGATTGTCCTCCATAAACCTTGTTATACCCCGAATCTCCAAATCGCTCCGGCATATCAATACGGTTCATATATTCATAATAAAAAAGGATAGTTGCCTGATGCTCAATAGGGAAACCGATATAATCTTTGTTCTGAGCAATTAAAATTTCTGGCTGAAATTGAAAACTCCAGTTCCCATATTCTGCATAAACTCCCGGGCTAAGGATAGTTTGAATTCCCCGATTTGGAATAAATGCTCCATCGTTTACTCCAAAAGCATAGGTAGAATTGTACTGAGCTTTCAAAACAGCGGGAAGGGCTAATAATTTGCCCTTATTTTCTTTTCCAAAATATCTATGAATCCTAGAATTATCTATATCCACTACTGAGCTGTCTAAATCAAACCCATTCTTAAATCCAAAAGCTTCAGTGGGATATAGCGGACGAATCATAAAAGAAGAACTGGAATCTACCAATCCCAGTAATTGTGCTCTTCTTAAATATTGATCTAACAAGGGCATCCCTACTGGTACAGTTTGTCCATATGAAGATTCAAACCCAAGCAACAAGATCAATCCGAGCAAAATATTTTTTCTCACAAGCATTTTCATAGGATTAATTAAGTGTGAGTGCTGTGATTTCAATTTTAGAAATAGACCAGGATTCATCACAAATAGGATCTGGACTATTATCTTGTACTAAATCAGAATTCATATAAATTCTCGCAGTAGGGTTGCTATGATCTATAATTTTTGAGATGCTGTATTTAGTACTATAATTATTGAATGCACCAAAAATACAGAGCCCTGGCAAATTAGTCTGAATAGCACCAGATTTTGGAACATTCTGTCTAAAAAAAGTAGCAGGATATGATTGATAGAGGCAATATGTCGGCGCACAAGGAGAGTTAGAGAATGTAGTTCTGAAAACTTCTTGGTTATCTATACCAAAAAACCAGAAATCGGGTCCTGATATCCCATCATCGGGATTGCCGTCCCAACTATCATGAACTATTATTTCTACGGTCACTTTGAGTAAATTGTGCGATGGAAGGTCAGAAACATTAACAGCAACCTCCTCATTATGATAATACCCTGCAATTGTATCATTACCAAAAACAAACAGTCTTCCATTCTCAAAACCAGCCAAATTCAAATCTGAAAAATCGTTTGAATAAACGGTATTTTCAGATTCCAAAGTTTCACTGCACGACCAAAGAAAACCCAAGAAAATCAAGACTGGAAGGGTAAACCAGTTACTAGACCAAGTGCGTAACACCATGAATTATAATTTGCATATAAAAATGTACTGCACAAAGAAACAAAAAACCAGCCAAATGAGGATTATAGAAACTTTCCTATTTTTCTGAAGGAGGGCAATAAGTAATCTTTATTTTTGAATAAATTTTCAATTTCAATTATGGGTAATTTTACCATAGTCGCTGGTGCACGGCCGAATTTCATGAAGATCGCACCTATTATTCATGCCCTTCAAAATCAACAAAAAGAGGGGTTGCCTGTCAAATTTCGTCTTGTCCATACAGGTCAGCATTACGATAAAAAAATGTCAGGAGACTTTTTTGAACAACTTAATATTCCCGAACCTGATGCAAATCTTGGCGGAGGAGGAGGAACGCAAGCTGAGCAAACTGCTGCTATTATGGTTGCTTTTGAGAAAGAGTTGATGGAATATCGACCTGACTTGGTTTTGGTTGTTGGGGATGTCACCAGCACTTTGGCCTGTTCTATCACGGCCAAAAAACTTCAAATCGATGTAGCTCATGTAGAAGGTGGGATCAGGTCTGGTGACTTAAGCATGCCTGAAGAAATCAATCGAATGGTAACTGATAGCATCACTGATCATTTTTTCACAACATCAGAAATAGCAAATACCAACTTAAGAAATAGTGGATTTTCGGAAGAAAAAATCCATTATGTTGGAAATACCATGATCGATACACTTTTAGCCCAAATGGCAAGATTCAAAAAGCCAGAAGGCGAGATCTTTGACAACCTAGAAGCCGGAAAGTATTTTGTCATGACGATGCATCGTCCGGCTAATGTAGATCAGGAACATAAGTTAAAAGCCATGATCGATGCGATCTTAGAGGGAACTCAAGGGCTTCCGATAATTTTTCCAGTTCATCCGAGAACTGCCAAAAATCTCCAAGCAATTGGTATTCAATCTTCTAACCTAATCATGGCAGAACCACTAGGCTATCTTGAATTCAATTATCTAGTAAAACATGCCAAAGGAGTGATTACAGATTCAGGAGGAATCACTGAAGAAGCATCTGTCATGAATGTGCCTTGCATCACCCTTCGAGACAATACTGAAAGAGCAGAGACCATTCATTTGGGTACTAATGAACTCGTCGGAACAGATCCTGCCAAATTGAAACCTTATTTGGAGAAAGTAATGAAAGGCGATTGGAAAAAATACCAAGGAATTCCATTGTGGGATGGGAATACTGCCAAAAGAATTGTAAAAATTCTTCTCGAAAAATATCCAAACTAAAATGAAAACTCAAGAAAGAGTAAATCAACTAGTTTTGGAATTAGGCCTTCTTCCCCATCCAGAGGGAGGATTTTATAAAGAGACATATAGATCGGCTAGCTCTATAAAAACTCCAAATGGGGAAAGAAATCTATCTACAGTTATTTATTTCCTTTTGACTTCTAACAACGTTTCAAAGTTCCATAGAATCCAAAGTGACGAACATTGGTTTTGGCATGAAGGAAGCCCTCTTACCATTCATGTTTTAGATAATGGCAAACATCATCAATTATCCCTTGGTCCTTTAAATAGTTCAGGCTCTAACCCTCAACACCTTGTCCAAGCAAAAAAGATATTCGGCAGTTCAGTAGACGAACTTGGAAGTTATGCATTAGTATCTTGTGTTGTCTCGCCAGGATTTGATTTTAAGGATTTTGAATTATTTTCTGAGGATCAGCTTTTCAAATTATATCCAAATTCAAAGGAAATCATAAAAAGGCTAACCTAGTTATTTTTTCAATTCAATAAATGCTCGACCAGTGGAAGTTCCGGTATCATAAACTAAGTCGTTTTCATACCACACCTTGCGAAGAATTAAGCTTCCATTATCGAATTTTTCAATTTCTGTCAAAAACGAATCACTCTCGTTATGATTCCACTCGATGATCGTCTCTCCTATAGGGTAATCACCACCAAGAAATACACGAATTACAAATTGATCATTTTGTTCATCTTTAAAAATGAAAAAGTTGCGAGAGGCTGTATGTACCTTTTCTACTTTTTCCCCATTTTCCATATAGAATAGGCGAATGTGCTCTTCCTTAAAAGCTTTTGGATTGTTTCTGTCCAATAAATCGTTTCCCAAAGCATCACTAATTGTTAGATCTAGACCTATATCCACCACTGTACAACAAAGTGTTGGATCATCTTTCGTACAGGAGGATAAAAATAAAATGCTTGATACAAGAGCAAGGAATAATCTTTTCATAAACCAATTTAATAGTTAATAAGTTAAGAAAAAAGGCTCCCTTTCAGGAGCCCTATTTCATCGTGGTTAGTTTTTTTTCTTTCTAGAATGAGAACGCTGCTCTCATGGTAATTTTTGTGCCAGGAGTTAAGCTGGTAAAGATTTGGTCTTGAGCCTGATAAGATCTGAAAACCATTTCTTTCTTGTCGTTTAGGATATTCTGAACTCCAAACCCTGCTTGGAAACGCTCATCAGCCCCGAAAGTCTTGTTGACATTAAAGTTCAAGCTATGGAAAGGTACAGTGTATGTATCAGTTCTGTTTCCAAAGCCTACATAGTTCAATGTAGATCCCTGAACGTTATAAAATATTCCAGCTTCAAGTCCATTCACATAAGACTGATAACTCAATCCAGTATTGATAATGTAAGGAGCTTGTCCAGCCATATCTCTCGTATCCTTGATCTCCTGTCCTTCTCTCGCTGTCAAAGTTCTAGATCTGAATTCAGATTCAGACATTTTGATCTGAGAGTTAGTTACGGTCACGTTTGTATTCCAGTTAAAGTTTTCAAGCTTTGGAGCAATGAATTTCAAAGACTTTCTGAATTCAAATTCTAAGCCTGCAACAGTACCATTACCAACATTTCTTGGCTGGAAAGTACCTGGATCAGCAAGGAATTGAACCATCTCGATAGGCTTATCAAAAGTCTTGTAGAATGCACTTACAGAAAACATTTGACCTCTGTCTTGGAAGGCTTCCCATCTCAAATCAAAGTTGTTGATACGAGTAGAAACTAAATTTCCATCCCAAAGCACTTCAGTTCCACCATTAGTAGTTTCTGGATACAAACCTCCGATGAAAGTTCTACCTGTGATAGGGTCCAAAATTTCTGCATAAGAAAGCTCTTTGAAAGATGGTCTAGCGATAGTTCTAGAAGCTGAGAATCTTAAATTCTGCTTTTCTTTCAAATTGTAAATCAGGTTGACAGTTGGGAAGAAATCCAAATCGTCCAACATAGTAACCAAATCATAATTGATAGTTCCAGTTTGGTTAGTACCAGTATAGAACTGATTGAATTGCTCAACTCTCAAACCAACGACTGCTTTCAAGTTAGCGGCAGGATTAGCTTCAACAGAAGCATACCCAGCTACATTTGTAGCGATTGACTCGTATTTGTTTGGATTGATTGGAATAAAGTCTGCATTATACCTAACTCCATTTCTGTTATCCGCAGCGAATAGGTTCTCAGTCTGAAGAATCTCATTTGGATCACCTGTAAATAGTGTGTTACCTGTTGCAAACTGGAAGCTTTGGATATCAAAATCTCTGTATTTGAACACGTAGTTTGTACCAAATTTCACTTTAGCATCTCTTTGGAATAGAGATAATCCTCTTGCAACATCCAATTTACCTACAACACTGTACTCTTCTAGATTTCTCCAAATTCTCGCTGGAAGACCTACTTCTGTAGAAACAGTATTCTCAGGAACTCTGAATCTAGTGAATCGAATGTCTGGATCCTGAATAGTTGATCTTGTTGGAGCTAATTTCCAGTTTACTTCCCAATCTCTTCCGTTGAAATAGTGTGTACCACCAAGAAGAATGCTTGTCAAAGCTCTTTGGCTATATTCTAAATTGTATTGTTTTGCTTCGAAGTTTGCTCCCAAATTGGTGTTTACAAAGTCAAATTCACCAGCTTTTGACTCACCATTTTGAAGATGCATCAAGTTTAGCTTATACTTAGAATTATCGGTTTTTAAAGCAATTCCTGCCAAACCTCCAAGTAACACATTGTTTACACCGTAATCACCTTTTTGTCTTTCAAGTGCCTCAAGCTCAGTTGCACTGGATTCTCTTGGCTTTGCGTATAAGTTAAATTCAGCATCCTGATAAAACTCAGTTTCATTCTTATAAGTCAAGGCAAAATTATATCCCCAAGTAGCTCTAGATCTAGCAATCTGATTTCCTAAAGAAAAGCTTACTCCGGCATCCATCAAACTATTGCTTCTATATCCACCCAAGGTTTTATTAAAATCCCCAAGGATTTGCTGATACTCTAATCCTTTAGGACTATTTGGATTTCCTACTGCATCACCATATTGTGGAATGTCAGTTCTACCTCCAGTCGGGATAGATCTTGTTCCATCATCAAAACCTAACCAATCGGTGTTGCCACCATCATATTTCAAATAATTGGAATTGAAGTGCATGGAAGGATTAATTCCACCACTCAAGCTCAACTTCATGGATTTTTCTTCTGGGAAATCTTTCGTCTCAATATCTACTACACCTCCTGTAAAATCGGCTGGGAGTTCGGCAGTAAATGATTTTGATACGATGATATTATCGATCACATTAGTTGGAAAGATATCCATCTGAATAGAGTTTCTATCCGGATCAAGACCAGGAATATCTACCCCATTCAAGACAGTTTTTGTATATCTATCTCCAAGGCCACGTACATAAATGTATTTTCCACCTTCGATAGAAACACCTGTAACTCTTTTTACAGCAGAAGCTGCATCACCATCTCCGATTTGACGGAAAGTACTTGCAGAAATACCATCCATTAAGTTGGCAGCATTTCTTTTAACAGACATCAATGCCGATTCAGTAGTACGGATTGCTGTTGCAGCAATGGTTACTGTCTCCAATTCTGAAGCCTCCTCAGCCATGGAAATGTCATTTAAAACATTTACTGCCCCAGCTTTCACTTCTACCCCTGTCAATTCAACAGTGGAATATGAGATATAAGAAATCTGAATAGAGTAAGTTCCTGGCTCAACTTGAATTTCGAATTTCCCATCGAAATCAGTTACAGCGCCAGTAGAAGTTTCTTTTACTAATACAGAAACACCAAATAATGGTTCTCCAGTACCTTCTTCGAAGATTGTACCTCGGATAGTTCCTTTTTGAGCAAAGGCGAATCCCGCAATGACTTGGGATAAAACCAGGATGATCAAGACAACAATGGTACGTGTCATGAACATGTTTGTAGATTTATTTTTCATACAGCAATTAGATAATCACTTAATTTAGAATTGGGAAGAAAGACACCTTGCAAGTACTTTCTTCCCTATCTAAGTTTTTATTTGTTGTTTATTTAAAATCTGCTAGCTGACCTGCTACAGAAGCCCAAGTCCAGTTTGCGAATGCTGATTTATCAGCCCCTACTGTATTAGCTCCGGCTTCTACAGCCATTGCAAACTCAACTGTGCCAGCCTTAAATACTGTTTCAAGAGTTACACCTTCAGCAAGAGTTGCTTCAAGATTCATGAATTTCAAAGTTCCTTCTGCGAATGTTGCCAAAGTTTTATCACCACTTAGAGAAAGATCACCTCTTCCATCTGTAGTCGCCGGATCAGCAAATCCGAAGAAGTAGATGTTTTCGAAAGTACCTCTTGCTCCATCTCTGAAATCACCGAATTCAGCGACATCATTACCTTTAATAGAACCGTTTTTAAGGGTATGACCTGCTAAGGCAGAACCTTCTGGTCCATCAATTTCCAAGGTGTGATCAGTTTCGCTACCTGCGATTACAATGAAGTTATCCAAAGTACCTGCCCAAGCTTGGTCTGTATCCATACCATCATCACCAGGGTTCCATACAAGGGCATTTTTAACATTTACTGTTCCTCCGAACCATTCGATTCCGTCATCTTGATTTCCAATAACTTCGATATTTTCGATTACCGTTCCTGATCCAACTGCACCAAGAGTTAAACCGTTGATTTCGTTTCCTTCACCGATGTTTGCACCACCGTGACGGATAGACACATATTTTAAACTTCCAGAATTGTCAGCATCATTTGTTCCTCCATAAAGACCATTTGTATCTGATGGAGGAATACCTTCGATTTGAATTTCAGTAACATCTCCAGCAAAAGAACCCTTTGCATTTCCAAGGATTAATACTCCCCCCCAAAGTCCAGTCAAGTTTGGTTCTAGGTTTGGAGATACAATTTCTCCTGGCTTTATTTCGTCAGCTACTGTTGTGAATATGATAGGAGAAGTAGCTGTTCCTTGCGCTTCAATCTTAGCTCCTCTTGCAATGATCAAAGCTGTTGCATTTGAACCTGTTCCAACTTCACCTTTTACAATAACTCCTGGCTGGATAGTTAGTGTGTTTCCAGAAGTAACAGAGATTCTGCCACCTAGGATATAAGTTTTTCCAGTCTCCCAAGTAGTATTAGAGGAAATGTTTGAAGTGATAAGAATATTATTACCATCCTCCGGATCAGTACCTGGGGTAGGCTTGTCATTGCCCTCTATACAGCTAGTGAATCCTATCACTGTAACTGCGAAAAGAATTAACAGGGAATTAAACTTTTTCATTGTGTTATTAATTGAATTGTGGTTTTGTCTTCTTTTAATGACACAAAATTGGTTCAATTAATCAGCACAAGAGAATTTTTTGAATTATCCTTTTTTTAAAAAATTCGACAGAATTTAATATTGAATTAATAGATCAAACATAAAAAAAGGCTTCCCTTGCAGGAAGCCCACTAAAACAGGTTTTAATGTTATTATAATGTTACCGACTTATTAATCGGAACTTTTTCCATCAAAATTTTCACAAGGTCTCTTGTATTAATCCCATCCGCTTCTGCCTCATAATTCAGAATAATTCTGTGATTTAGCACATCTTCGGCAATTTCCTTAATGTCCTCAGGCAACACATAATCTCTTCCATCCATGTAAGCAACAGCTTTCGCAGCAAGGTTTAAGTTGATACTTGCTCTAGGTGAAACCCCAAACATGATGTACTTAGCCTCGTTTTTCAAACCATAGTCATTTGGGAATCGAGTTGCGAATACCAACTCAATGATATAGTGCTCCAACGGTTCTGCGATTTTCACCGCATTAATTTGATTTCTTATATCAAAAACATCTTGCTTTGAAAGCATGGGATTCACATCATTGGTAAATGACATATTTGCCATTCTCCGCATTACTTCCATTTCATCTGCTTTGCTAGGATAATCGATATGTACTTTCATCATGAATCGATCGACCTGAGCTTCTGGTAGAGGATATGTTCCTTCTTGGTCTACCGGGTTTTGAGTCGCCAGAACCAAAAATGGTCTATCCAATTGAAACGTGGTTTCTCCAATCGTCACTTGCTTTTCCTGCATCGCCTCCAGCAATGCGGATTGAACCTTAGCAGGAGATCTGTTTACCTCATCTGCCAAAATTAAATTGGAGAAGATTGGACCTTTTTTCACTTCAAAATCACCTGTCTGCTGATTATAGATCATCGTACCGATCAAATCAGCTGGTAGCAAATCAGGTGTAAATTGGATTCTATTAAAATCTAAGTGCAATACCTTTGCTAATGTATTAACGGTAAGGGTTTTTGCCAGACCTGGCACACCTTCTAATAAAATATGTCCATTAGTAAATAAGCCAATTAACAATCTATTGACCATTCGGTCTTGACCAATGACTACCTTTTTTACTTCTTGTAAAACTGCTTGAATTTTTTCCTGATGCATGGATGAGGATTTTTTAACTATGCTAAGGGGCTAAAATAACGTAAAAGTCCCAAAGGACAATCTTAATTCTTAGAAGCGGTAATGCCTCGTGGAGAAAGGAAATTTAGGATTTTTTAAGACCTTTTTGATCTATTTTGCTTCTGTTTCGCAGCATCTTTAAAACCAGTCAGTCCAAGTTTATGGTAAACGCTGTCTTGATCCATTTCTTGGACTTCTCCCACAGCAAAATCCATAATATTTATTTTCTCCATGGACTTTCTAACCAAGCGTAAAGTTGGGAACCCAACAGCAGCCGTCATTTTTCGGACTTGTCGGTTTTTCCCTTCGATCAAAGTTAACTCTATCCATGAATCAGGCACATTTTTTCTATACCGAATCGGAGGATCCCGATCGGGAAGAACCGGGCTTTCTGGTAGAAGTTTGGCTATTGCATGCTTGGTCAGGTAATCTTTCCCATCCACATTGATTTTGACACCATTACTAAGAGTCTTGATGGCTTCCTCGGTAGGAATTCCCTCCACCTGGGCCAAATAAGTTCGCTGATGTCCAAATCGGGGATTTAGCAAATGATGATTGAGCCATTTATCATCTGTGATCAAAAGCAAGCCTTCGGAGTCTTTATCTAACCTTCCTACAGGATAAACTTCCTTTGGAAAATCAAAAAGAGAGGCCAATGTATGCGCCTCTCCCGAGAATTGACTTAAAACCCCAAAGGGTTTATAAATAATAAAATAACGTGACAAACCTTTGGAACTAACTTCCGCAACCAATACAATCAATACTGGAATCCATTGGCTTTACGCCTTTCAGTTTCATTTCCAGATTGTGAATCTGATCTCTCAATTCCATGTCAGCAAACATGTCTCCTGTCAATTGGTTTTTCAATTCAGTAATCTGGGCTTCTAAATCTTGTAATTGTACCTCGCTCATAAAAATTCTGTTTTAAGGGTTAAAGTGATGTTCTAAAATAGCAAAGGAAAGGATAAAAGTTCCTCCCTTCTTTCAGAATTTTTTTTCGCAAAAATGATTCCAAAAGAAAATCAGTGCTTTACCTTCACAAAAATTTCTCGAAACAATGAGTTTAAACCACCTAATCAAATTACGTCAAGAATTACATCGGCAACCTGAAATAGCAGGTGAGGAAAAGGAAACGGCAAAAAAAATCAAAGCTTTTTTTCAAAACCTTAACCCAGATGAAACTATTGAAAATCTTGGCGGAAATGGATTGGCGTTTATTTTTAAGGGAACTCAACCAGGTTCCAGATTACTTTTTCGAGCTGAACTAGATGCACTGCCTATTCAGGAAACCGGAGATCTTACCTATAAAAGCCAAATTGAAGGCAAAGCTCATCTCTGTGGGCATGATGGGCATATGACGATCCTATGCGGATTGGGAGAAAAATTAGCTAAGCAAAAACCCAAAAAAGGGGAAATCGTTTTGCTTTTTCAACCCGCTGAAGAAACCGGGGAAGGAGCTAGACGAATTTTGGATGATCCTAAATTTGGAAAAATCAAACCTGACTTTGCCTTTGCGCTTCATAACCTGCCTGGCTTTCCTTTGCACCATATGGTGGTACGAGAGGGTACTTTCGCTGCAGGAAGCACTGGAATGACAATCACTTTAACAGGGAAAACCTCACACGCTGCACATCCTGATGCTGGGATTAACCCTGCTTTTGCAATCGCTAAATTGATTCAAACCCTTGCAAAATTCCCAGAAAAACTTAAAAGCTTTGCCTTGGTAACTGTCATCCATTCAGAAATCGGGAGTCTTGCATTTGGGACCAGTGCAGGAAAGGGAAGTTTAAGCCTGACAATTCGGGCATTTGATCAGGAAGAATTGGATGAATTAATTAATCTGATAGAAGTGGAAGTTGAACGGGTTGCAAGTGAGGAGAAATTAAAATTTGAAATTACTTATTTAGAAGCATTTGCTGTTTCCAAAAATGACCCAAATGCGGCAAAAATAGCTGAGAAGGCAATTAAAGGACTTGGGCTTGAAGCTATTGAAAAAAAAGAGCCATTTAGATGGTCTGAAGATTTTGGTCTGTTCAGCCAATCTTGCCCTTCCTACCTTTTT
>NZ_JAHEBC010000178.1 GCF_024642405.1 Algoriphagus sp.
ACCATCCCAAAAGAAAACGTGGTAAAAGCTTCAGACTTTATTTTACTCCATGGAAACGGAGTTTCTGATCCCGATAAAATTGGCACTATGGTAGAAGAAACCAGAAGTGTGAATGGCTACCAACCCAAGCCCATTGTTTTCAATGAAGATGATCATTTTAATTTTGATCAGCCAAAGAATAATTTTACGGTTGCTACACGTGCTTATGCCTCATGGGGATTTTTTGATTATAGAATGAAGGACGAAGGATTTAAACAAGGCTATCAGAGCGTTCCGGTTGATTGGGGAATCAATTCTGAGAGGAAGAAAGGTTTCTTCGAATTATTGAAAAAGATCACAGGATATTGATAGAATTTTCAAAAAATTGAAAATGAAGAATTTAAAATTGTGTTGCGTGTAAGCACATTCAGAATTAAGATATCTATTTGATGCAGATTGGATGCTCGCGTATTAAGTGCTAGAAGATCTCGCTCATTTTAAATTTCAAAATCTTAAATTTTAAATTCAAAAAAGTGCGAAGCTACTTTTTTGCCTACCTTTGCAGCTTCAAAAAGAAGGAAATCTGTGAAAGCGAGAACTCTAAAGAAAGACAAAGTCAATATCATCACCATGGGTTGCTCCAAGAATCTGGTAGATTCTGAGGTACTTTTAACCCAGCTCAAAGGAAATGGAATCAATGCCAGCCATGAGTCCAATATGGATGATAACAATATCATAATTATCAATACTTGCGGGTTTATCGACAATGCTAAGCAGGAGTCAATCGACACTATTTTGCAGTATGTGGATGCAAAAGAGCAAGGATTGGTAGATAAAGTATATGTGACTGGTTGTCTTTCTCAGCGTTACAAAGACGATCTGGAGAAGGAAATTCCGCAGGTGGATGCATTTTTCGGGACAAGAGATTTACCGGCCATTCTCAAGAAGTTCAAAGCAGATTACAAGCATGAGTTGGTAGGGGAGCGATTATTGACACATTCTTCCCACTATGCTTATATGAAGATATCTGAAGGCTGTGATAGACCCTGTTCTTTTTGTGCGATTCCTATTATGCGTGGAGGGCACATCTCCAGACCGATTGAGGAATTGGTGAAAGAAGCAGAACACAAAGCTGCCGGCGGAACGAAGGAATTGCTTCTGATCGCTCAGGATTCAACCTATTACGGTTTGGATATTTACAAAAAGAGAAATTTGGCTGAGTTGATGCGCAGACTATCTGATGTGAATGGAATTGACTGGATTCGCTTGCATTACGCTTATCCTACAGGCTTCCCGATGGACGTGATCGAGGTCATGAAGGAGCGTGATAATATCTGTAATTACCTCGATATTCCTTTACAACACGGTTCTACGGATGTGCTGAAGGCTATGCGTCGCGGAACTACCCGTGAAAAACAGGAGAACTTAATTCATAGCATCCGGGATATATTGCCAGATATCGCTATCCGTACCACGCTGATCGCAGGTCATCCAGGAGAGGGAGAGAAAGAATATCAGGAAATGGTTGACTTCGTAGAGCGCATGAAATTTGAGAGATTGGGAGTGTTTACCTATTCTCATGAGGAAAATACCCATGCCTATTCTATGGAAGACAACATTCCACAGGAAGTGAAGCAGGAGCGAGCAAATAATCTGATGGAGATTCAAGAGCAGATTTCTTATGATCTGAATCAGGAGAAAATTGGCAAGTCTTTCAAAGTATTGATTGATAAAAAAGAAGGTGGCCACTTCGTAGGTCGAACAGAATACGATTCAGTTGAGGTGGACAATGAAGTCCTAATTGATGCATCCAAGTATTATTGCCGAGTAGGAGATTTTGTTGAAGCTAAAATTACAGAGGCAACAGAGTTTGATTTATATGGGGAGGTAGTAGGATAAATTCAGTTTTTTAGGATTAAAGCTTGAGTTTTATTGTTATATTCCTTCGTAAACCTGATTTTTATGACTGCAATTATTTTTTCTGTTTTGATTCATCTGTTTGTGAATAATCTTAATGAACAGGCTTATTTTTATTTTGGAAACGACAATCTAGTGGGAGTTGGGAATCTAAAAGAAGGGGAGAAGTCAGGGGAGTGGAAGGTTTTCTATAAAATCAATCCGGAAAATTCTCCTGATCCTAATTTTGAAAAAGTAGATCCTGAATTTTTTGATAAAAACTTCAATAAAGAAATTCCAATTTATGTAATCAGTTTTTCCGAAGATATTCCGGAAGGGGTTTTCCAAGAAAATTATCCAAGTGGTGCAGTTAAAACATTGGCTATTTTTGAAAATGGAGAATTGGAAAATGAATTTAAAGAGTTTTTTGAAAACGGAGATAAAAAAAGTACCGGACAATTTGAAGCTGGAAAAAGAAGTGGAGAATGGCAGGAGTATTATGAATCTGGTCAACTGAAATCTTCCATTTCTTTTGTTGATGGAATGGAGGAAGGAGAAGCAATTTATTATACGCCTGAAGGAGTAATAGAGATGAAATTTTCCAACTCTAAAGGAAAATGGAATGGCTTATATCAAGCTTTTTTTCCAAACGGAGAATTAAAAGAAAAAGGAATATTTAAAGATGGTATTAGAAGTGGAGAATGGTTTGAACAGTTAAATGTGATGCCAGAATATTTCCGAAAAGGAAATTATCTTAAGGATTTAAAAGAAGGAGAATGGACTGTGATTGATATGGAAGGAAAGCATCTTCAAACTGAAAATTATCAAGCGGGGAAGCTTATTTCAGTAATTGAAATTCAAAATGCAGAAAATCTCAAAGATCAATACTTAGTAAAAAAAGGAAAAGGCCAACGAATTTTTTATGATGATCAGGGTTTCATAAAAGCAAAAGGGAAAATATCAAAAGGTAAAATAAATGGAAAATGGGTTTTTTATTTTCCCAATTCAAACAGAATAACCTCCTCTGGACGATTTATAGGAACAGAGCGCGTTGGTAAATGGAATTTTTACAGCTATGAGGGTGAAATTATTGACCAAATACAATATAAAGCTTCTCCTAAGCCAGCTGTTTCTGGTGATAGTGCTGGTTTTTCAAGAACATACCAGAATAATAACCAAGGGAAAGATTCTTTAGGCAGCGCTTTAGGTAGGTTTACCATATTCAGTCCTAATACACCAGGTTGGAACTAATATTCCCATGTTTCAAATTCTCAACAACTGAACTAATAATTACGCTTTTGATAAATTGCTTCACCAAAAGTGGAGTTGTTTATCGTATCAAATAGTTATTTTTCTCCAAATGCTGCATTTAAGTAATTTGCCTTTGTACTAAATCGCTAAAATCCTTTGTTCGTCTGGAAATTTGCCGCGTTCATAGAGTTTTTTTTCTCGACCTTAGTTTATTAGCCAATTTGAGCCTGTCAAAACTCAAATATTCTAACTATGAAAAAAGCAAAATCAATTCTCGCATTTGGACTTTTGGTTGTCCTTTTAAATTCCTGCGTGTATTCTTTATTCCCGATTTACACAGATGATACGCTAGTTTATTTTCCTGAATTAATAGGAAAATGGGAGATGGAAGATGAACCTCAAGACTACGTGGAATTTAGAATTCTACCTGAAGAAACAGGTTTTTTTGCCAACAATTCTGATGACGATTCAAAAGAGCCAGCCAAAGAAAAAAGCTATTTAGTAGTGATCGAGGACGAGGGAGATATAACAAATTTTGTGGGACATGTTGCTAAAATTGGAAATGACTTTTTCTTGGATCTCTTTCCTTATGAAAAAGATTATGAGGAGACTTTGGCTTCGAATGTATTGCCTGTACACACCTTCATCAAATTAAAGTACGTTAATGATCAATTAAATTTAACTGCCTTTGATCTGGAAAAATTGAATAAGCTTTTTGAAAGTAATCTGATTCGATTGAGACATGAAAATGTAGATGGAACAATATTGATAACTGCGCAGCCAAAAGAAATTCAGAAATTCCTTGATCGATATTCGGATGACGAATCCGTATTTGAAGGAACAGATATATATAAGAGAGCTAGCTAAATAGATCTATGTTCAAGCTTATCAATTCAAAATGGTTTCAGCATCCGATATTCTGGATGTTGTCCATTTATGCCATCGCGAGTTATTTTTCCATTTCAAGTATTTTTAAATTCATAGACGTTTTTTACGCTTTACTTTTTCACGTCCCACTGTTTTTTTTAGTGTATGTAAATCTGAGATTTCTAATCCCCAAATTCCTCAATCACGGAAAATACTTACAGTATTTTGTCAGCATTGCGGCACTTTTGCTAGTCTCATACGGATTACACGAACTCACTTTTAATGTACTTTTCCCGCTGATGGATTCTGATTATTACATGGTTTCCTTCACCGAATGGCAAATTCTGGTCAGTATTTTTCTTATTTATTTGATTTTGACCACCCTCATCAAGCTGTCAAAATCCTGGTATACTTTACAGCAAGTAGAGAAAGAGAAATTGTCTCTGGAACTTAATTCGCTGAAGACTCAGATTAATCCACATTTTTTATTTAATAGCCTTAATAGCATTTATTCTCAGGCTTTAGCGAAAAGTGACCAAACGCCAGAAACAGTGTTGGATCTATCTAATTTGTTGAGATATATGCTTTATGAAGTGGAGGAGGAAATGGTACCCTTGACAAAAGAGGTGGAAATGCTTGAGAATTATGTGGAGTTGCAAAAAATTCGTATGGAAGAAAACTCAACGGTTGATTTTACCATTCTAGGGAATCTAGATGGAGTGAAGATTGCGCCTTTGTTATTGTTTCCCTTGGTAGAAAATGCCTTTAAGCATGGGATGAAAGACAATGCTGAGCAGGCCTTTATTGATATTCGATTGAAAGTGGATTCTGGGATCTCTTTTTCGATTAAGAATAAACTCGGCCAGATCGATGATATGGAAAAAGGGAAATATGGAGGAATTGGTCTGGAAAATGTAAAGAGAAGACTGGAGCTTATTTACCCAAATACTCATAAGTTTGAGATACTCAAAACCGAGACAGAATTTCAAGTTAACTTGAGCCTAGTATGATCCGATGTGCAATTATAGACGATGAGCCCCTCAGTCGGGATGTTTTGAGGCAATTTGTCTCCGATCATCCAGATCTGATCCTTACCGAAGAATACAAAGATGCGCTGGAGGCCATCAGGGGACTTGAATCAAACCCTGCAGATTTACTCTTTTTGGATATAAATATGCCTAAACTTTCGGGGATTAATTTTTACAAAACGCTCATAACTAAACCTCAGGTAATATTTACTACTGCTTATCCTGAGTTTGCCTTGGAAGGTTTTGAGCTCAATGCTGTTGATTACTTGATGAAGCCGATTCCTTTTGACCGTTTTTTGCAGGCAATCCACAAAGTGAAAGAACGTCTGAAAACCCAAAAAGAATCTCCCGAATACATTATGCTGAAAGTGGATAAAAAGCTATACCGAACTGTATTCAGTGATATTTTGTTTTTTGAGGCTTTTGGAGATTATGCTAAAGTTTATTTGGAAAGTCAGGTTTTGATTATCACTTCTACGATGAAGAAAATGGAAGCTGAATTGCCTGAGGAACTATTCGTGAGAACACACAAGTCCTTTATTATTAATACCTCTAAGGTGGATTTTATAGAAGGTAATCAAATCAAAATTGGAGGTAGAATGATCCCGATTGGAATGCGATATCGTGAAAATTTGCTGAAGCAATTAACCTAAATAGTTTTTGGATGCTAATTATGGATCTTATTCATTTTTGACCAATTAAGCGATCTAAATTACATGGCTGAAATTCCTTTAGCGACTCATCAAAACCAGTTATAGGATATTAATGGGGTGATAGTTAAAGAACCTAACTTTCTGAAAAGAATGCCTTATCCAATTCATTAATTGTTTTTGAATTTAAACCAGAGTTTTCTAATTTATTTTTTCAAAAGCTTATTTATATGTTAACCATAGTTTTTTCTCTTGTATTTAGTTTGTTTTTAAACACTTATACAGAACCTCACTATTTTTATTTCGGGAGTTCCAATTTGATAGGAGTGGGAAATCTCGAAGAAGGAAAAAAAATCGGAGAATGGAAAGTTTACCCCAAAAAAGTCCCTCAAGAAACCCAAGAATCGATTTTTGACCCTGCCGATCCACAGCTTTTTGAAAAAGAATTCAATAAAGAATTTCCCATTTTTGTAATCAATTTTTTAGACGATTTACCTGACGGGGTTTTTCAAGAAAATTACCCAAGCGGCTCTATTAAAATAGTCGCATTTTTTGAGAATGGAGAGTTGGAAAATGATTTTAAGGAGTTCTACGAAACAGGAGAATTAAAACTTTCTGGACAATTAGATAAAGGTAAAAAGGTCGGTGAATGGCTCGAATATTTTGAATCGGGAGAAGTAAAGTCTTCTGTTTCTTACATTGATGGGATAATTGAAGGAGATGTTTTTTACTATTCTCCCCAAGGAGGACTTGAATTAAAAGTCTCTTATTCCCAAGGAAAACAAAATGGATTGTACCAAACGTTTTATCCAGATGGGGAAATTAAACAAAAAGGAAATTTTATAAATGGCATCCCAGAAGGAGAGTGGGTAAGTTTGACAAGTGATGGAAAATTGCAATTTCAAGGGACTTTCCAAAATGGATTACGCGATGGGAATTGGATTGAGGAGGTAGATATTTTGCCTGAATATTTTCGGAAAGGAACTTACAGCAAAGGATTAAAAGAAGGAGAATGGTTTGTGGTTGATAGTGAAGGAGAAATTTTGCAATCTGAAAATTATCAGACAGGAACGTTGGTTTCTGTAATGGAGATTCGTTTTTCAGATAAACTTAATAGAAAGCAAATGGTAAAAAATGGAAATGGAAAACGGATTTATTTTGATAAAGAGGGGTTTATTAAGGCAGAAGGAAAAATTACCAAAGGGAAAAAAAGCGGCAAATGGTTTTTCTATTACTCAAACACGGATAAACTAGCCTCTACTGGGAAACTAGTAGGTTCAGAGAGGATAGGAACTTGGGATTTTTATAGTTTCGATGGAGAACTAATTGATCAGATAGAGTATACGGCCGTTACAGATTCAATTGAAGAAAGCAATTCTAGCACTGCGTCAAGCTTTAATCCAACTAACTTTTCCAATGATGCATTAAACTCCTCCTTCAACTCATTTGATCCATTTAATAGAGCAAATTATGTTCAAAATTATCTGCGATATTAAGCTTATAGGATAGATTTAGTTAGGTTAAACGCTTGAATATTTTAAGGTTTAACGTCTGGTTTTTGATTGATTTTTGCCCTTTGAGCAACTTCCCCTATTTTAGCAGCCTAAAATCACCTGAATGAAATTAGTCGAAGTCATTACTTCTGCCCATCAAAAGGAATTTATTGAAATGGCAGTGAGGCTCTATAAAAACGAAAAAAACTGGATCAGACCTCTTGATGCGGATATAGAAGGACTTTTTCATAAAGAAACCAACAAGCTTTTTCGGAATGGAGCCAAAGCAAAAAGATGGCTTTTAGAAAATGAAAATGGGCAAACAATCGGTAGAATTGCCGCATTCGTCAATCCCAAAATGAAGGAAAAGCAGCCGACTGGTGGTTTAGGCTTCTTCGAATGTATAAACAATCAGGAAGCAGCATTTTTACTTTTTGATACCGCGAAAGCTTGGCTGGAAGGAGAAGGAATGGAAGCTATGGATGGCCCGATCAACTTCGGAGAGCGAGATAAATGGTGGGG
>NZ_JAHEBC010000503.1 GCF_024642405.1 Algoriphagus sp.
AAGAAAGTTCTAAGTATTTAATTTGATTAATTCTGATGAGACATAATTTCTATATGCATCTCTAGCGATAGAATAAATAAAAGTTGAATTTCAAGTGTATATTTAGGATTCAAAAATTCGCTGGAAAAGTCTTTTTTCAAAATTCAGCTTGCTTTCATTCAAAAGGAAAGTAGTTTATGAAGCTTAAAAAGAAACAGTATTTATATTAAAATCAATCAATTATTAAACCTATGCTTTTGAAACCCAGATTGCTTGGGCTAGGAATGGCTTTGGCTATTGCAGCACCAACTTTCAGCTTGCAGGCTCAAACGGTATCTAAACTTTCCCTCGACTCCTTTACAAATAATAAAGGGAGTTGGACAGAAGTTGGAGAAGTTTGGTCCGAACTTTCTCCAAAAGATCACAATTTAATTTCAGATGGAGATGGAACAATTTTATTGAATGCTCCGGCAAAGAGAAAACCAGGTTCAGATATTATTTCATCTGAGAAATTCGGGGATGTCGAATTGAAAATGGTTTACATGATGGCGGAAGGCTCTAATTCGGGCATATATCTTCAAGGTCAATATGAAGTCCAATTATTGGACAGTTGGCAGGAAACCAATCCGAATTCAGGAAGTAATGGAGGAGTCTATGAGCGTTGGGATGAATCCAAACCTGATGGTCAGAAAGGTTATCAAGGATATGCTCCAAGGCAAAATGCAAGTAAAGCTCCAGGAATATGGCAAACTTTGGAAGTAGCTTTTCAGGCGCCAAAATTTTCGACCAAGGGAGAAAAAACCCAGAATGCCAAGTTCCGATATATTCGATTAAATGGAGTGACAATTCATGAAAACCTAGAAGTTTTTGGCCCAACCCGGGGAGCTTTATTAGAAGAGGAATTAGCAGAAGGTCCTATTCGAATTCAGGGAGATCATGGCTCCGTAGCAATCAAATCATTGGAGGTAAAAAGATTGGATTTGAGTGCTCCGGAGATTAAGAATATTAATTTTTCTGTCTATTCAGGTTCTTTTTCTGAATTTCCAGAATCTGATCTCAAAGCAGTGAAATCTGGAAATCTTGAATCCTTTGATGATTTTAATTCGGGTGTTGCTGGATCCACATTAACCAAATTCACTGGCATGTTGAATATCAAAGAAAGTGGGAATTACACTTTTGATTTAGATGTCCCAAGAGGTTTAGGAGCTATGGTTATTGGAGATAATACTTCTCCTTTAGAACTTAAAGAAGGAAGAGTAAGAGTTGAAAAGGCAATGGCTTCGGGAGATGTTCCTTATACTATTTGGGTTTCCAAACCAAGAGATTGGACTGTTCAAGGATTTAATTTTTCGGCAAGTGCTGACGGACTATGGCCCATTGTATTGAGTGAACCGGTCATGTCCTACAATAATTCCGCAGACCCAATTTGGGTAAAAACCGATGAAACACCAGTTTTAAGAAGTTTTGCAGAGCTACCAAATAGAACAAAGCTCTCTCATGCCGTTTCAGTTTCTTCTGAATATGGGATTCATTTTACTTATGACTTAGAAACGAATCAATTGATTAGAGTATGGAGAGGGGGTTTTTTGGATGCAACTCCCATGTGGAATAGTAGAGGTAATGGTGTTTCAAGACCACTGGGTGCTGTGACGGAATTGAGTTTAGACAATCCGCTATTACTTACCAATTCTTATCAAGCTTCTGATATTGCTTTGAAAGGAACAGGGTATCAAATCTTAGGAAATGGCGATGTGGAATTTGGTGCCAAATCTGAATCGGGTGCCATTTTAAAAGACCATATCAAGTTAATGGAAACAGGAAAAGGAATTCTTAGAGAAATGGAGATTTCCGGAGTTCCTCAAGGTTTTCAAGTTAAAATTGCGCCGGGCAGCTCTTTGAAAAAAGTTTCTAAAACGCATTATCTCATAGAAGATACAGGAGCTTATCTGGAAGTGTTGACAGAGGATGTTGAACCTCAAATTGGGGCTGAAGGTATTTATCTTCCATTCAATTCAAAGTTGAGCTATGTTTTATTGTTCTAATCCGAGCCTGATGAAAATGAAAAAAATGACTATTAATAAATTGTTTCTTGGGGTATTGTGCTTTGGATTAGCTTTCTCCTCATTCGCACAGGAATCACCT
>NZ_JAHEBC010000179.1 GCF_024642405.1 Algoriphagus sp.
CAAATGAACTACATCCACATTTTGATTAGGTAGTGGTAAGAAAGCGGATAGACAGAAGAGAAAAAACTGATTAAGATTAATTCAAAAATTACTTTAAGATCATTCTCCAATCCACTCAGCTACAAATAGGTTGGTGTCTCTTGTTCCACCGTTATTCCTATTTGAGGAAAATACTAAATATTTCCCATCATTTGAGAAAACCGGAAATGCATCAAAGGTACCATCATGTGTTATTCTTGTCAACCCAGTTCCATCAAGATTAATCATGAATAAATTAAAGGGGTACCCTCTTTCGGTTTGATGATTTGAGGCGAAGATTATTTTTTCTCCAGAAGGATGAAAGAAAGGAGCCCAGTTAGCTTTTCCCAGGTCAGTCAATTTTTTCACATTTGATCCATCTGCATTGGCTACGTAGAGTTCCATACTCGTTGGCATTACCAATCCTTCAGATAATAAGTCTTTATATTCTTTAATTTCCTCCTCAGAAGATGGTCTGGAAGCTCTCCAAATGATTTTGCTTCCGTCTGGAGAGAAAAATGCTCCACCGTCATATCCTAGATCTGATGTGATTTGTTTTACATCCGAACCGTCAAGATTCATGGTATAAAGTTCTAGATCCCCTGTTCTAATTGAAGTGAAAACAATTCTATCTCCTTTTGGGGAAACTGTAGCTTCAGCATCATAGCCTGGCTCGTCCGTTAATTGGGAAAGAATATTTCCATTCATATCAGCTGTGAAAATATCGAAGCTATCATAGATTGGCCAAACATATTTTCCGTCTGTTCTTGCCTCTGGCACCGGAGGACAATTCTCCCCTCCTAAATGAGTTGAACCATATACGATGGTTTTATTATCAGGGAGAAAGTAAGAACAGGTAGTTCTTCCAAGACCAGTACTAAGACGATTAGGTTGGTTGTTTTTTAGATCATCTTCTTTCCAATTGGTATAAAAAATTTGGTCACATTCCACTCCCCATTCAGAGTAGTCAGATTGAAAAACCAGCATGCTGTCATCAAATGACCAATAAGCCTCGGCATTATTACCCCCAAATGTTAATTGCTTGATGTTTTTCAAATATTTCATCTCATCAGTTGTGAGCAAAAGAGAGTCAGACGAAGAATGGACATCGGCAGTATTTTCGATCTGTACCTCAGTCTTTTGGCTGCAGGCAAAACTCAACAGCACCAAAGCAAAATATAATTGTTTCATGGGATTCTAATTTTGAATAGCAGGGCGAAGATAATGATTATTATCTTTGACTTAAATATTGAAAAAAGATGAAAGAAAAAGCTAGATATAGTCTCGTTATTCTAATTGGGTCACTTCTTACATTTGGTTGTGATCAAACACCCACAGACATACAATTAAAAGATGGATTGGAAAAAGATGTATCTTATTTAGCAGCAGACGAGTTAGGTGGTAGGGCGATCGGATCAGATGGTGAGGAAAAAGCTGCAGAATATCTTTCTGATCAATTCCAGAAAATTGGTTTGAGTCCTAAAGGAACAGAAGGTTTCTTTCAAGAATTCACTGTTTCAAAACCAACCAATCCTCATGAGGAAGCCGTAATCGGCACGGATGGAGAAGGAGTGACAGGAAGAAATGTGATTGGTTTTATTGACAATAAATCTGATAAAACCATCGTGATTGGAGCTCATTTTGATCACTTGGGAATGGGCGGACAAGGTTCCTTGCATAGAGGAGATTCCGCCATACATAATGGAGCTGATGACAACGCAAGTGGTACGGCTGCTTTGCTTGCATTAGCAAAAATCTTCAAGCATGAAAAGCATAGCTCCAACTTCCTTTTCATTGCATTCTCTGGTGAAGAAAATGGACTATGGGGCTCCAATTACTTTGTAAAAAATCCAACGATTGATCTTTCAACAGTGAATTATATGATCAACATGGATATGGTGGGAAGAATGAATGAAGAAAAGACACTTGCAATTAATGGAGTAGGAACCAGCCCTTCTTTCAATCCTACTTTTGATTTGATGAATTATGACAGTTTAAAAATTGTCACATCTGAATCAGGTGTTGGTCCCTCAGATCATACTTCTTTCTATTTACAGGATTTGCCGGTTCTTCATTTTTTTACTGGACAACATGAAGACTATCATAAGCCTTCTGATGATTCTAATTTGATCAATTATGATGGGTTACTTCTCGTTGTAAAATACATAGACCGATTAGTGGATCAGTTGGATATAGAGTCAAAATTGGCCTTCACCAAAACTAAGGACAGCAATGGTGATTCTCCAAGATTTACGGTTTCGCTTGGAGTGATTCCTGATTATCTCTATGATGGAAAAGGTATGAGAATCGATGGGGTTTCAGCTGATAAACCGGCTGAAGTCGCAGGGATGAAAAAAGGTGATATCGTTATACAAATGGGAGATTCAACAATCGTTGATATGATGAGCTATATGAATGCGTTAAGTGCCTTCAAAAAAGGAGATGAAACGACAGTTTCTTATCAGCGGGACGGCCAAAAAGTGGATGTAAAAGTTGTGTTCTAGATATAGAATAGTCTAACTAATCAACATAAAATGCCCTGGATATTTATTTCAGGGCATTTTTGTTTCTTAAGCTAATTTGTGAGATTAATCAAAAAAAGATTTAAGCCAAGCGGCATCTTTTATATCATTGAAAATAAAAATGAAAATTAAATTGGTGATCAAGATCAATAAGTAGGAGAAATAAATTTTTTTAAGTTTGATATAGTCTTTAATCATTAAGAATAATATTATCAGAATAATTAACACCAAATTCCAGATGAATACATCAGCCCATTCAAAGGGGAAATCAGAAAATTCTTTTGGCTGAAGAATTAGGAACAATGGAATAAATGAAAAACGGACAGTTCCAGGTGCTAAAACCCAAAAAACAGTTGAAATCATCCATCTTGCATGTATCTGAATATTTCGGGCATAGATAATGGCAAGTACAACTGACAAGGTAAATCCGCAAATAGAAGTCAAATCAAATAGCGCAAGACTGTACCTTACTGAATAAAGGGGCGAAGAATCGCTCATGCTGTGCAGACTTACCACGATCATGTTGATGGAAGAAGCGATGACAAATCCTGCTAAAATCAAAGAAAGCATTCCTACTTTTTTGTGAACTTGAATAGGACGATTGTGATAAAGCCAAGGCTGAATAATCAAACAGATATACCAAAAAGTTGCTGAAAGGCCATGAAGATGCCAATGAAAAGGTGATGTGCTAAAGCCCAACCAATAACCTTGGAATCCTAATAAAGTAATAAAAAATGGCAGCAAAAACCACAGATGGAGTTTTGGAAAAGGCTTCATAAAAATAATTATTAGGATGATGAGCCAAAACAAAATTATTTTGACTTTCTATAGAAAAGTGTAGTTATACGTTGGTATTCAGTAGTTTAAATATAGCCAAAAGAAATCAAGGAAAGACAAAAAAATCCAGTTGCTAAGGACACAACTGGAGAAAACAAAGTTATTTTTTAATACTACTTATTTCATGATTGGATTGGCTGCTACTCCTTCAAAGGTCATCTTTATCGGCTTAATCGTTCCATCTTCGTTGAATTCCATTACATCAATTGCTGTTACACGATGATCACGGCCTTCATTGGGGATAGGTCTTCTATGATAAACCATATACCATTCATCTGAATTCGGTTTTTGGATCACGGAATTATGTCCAGCACCAGTTGCTACAGTAGTGTCAGATTCAAGTATTGTTCCGATTCTATTGTATGGGCCAGTTACTTTGTCGGAAATGGCATAAGCTACTTTATAACTATCATTTGTCCACCCTCCTTCTGACCACATAAAATAATATTTACCATTTCTGATGAACATAAATGGCCCTTCTACATAACCATCCGGAGTTATTTCATGAAAAAGCTCACCATCTTCCCAAGGTATAAATCCTGTAAAATCAGAATTTAATTTTCCAATATTACAGTGACTCCAGCCTCCATAAAACATATAATATGTACCATCAGTGTCTTTAAAAACGAACTGATCAATGGGTTGAGCATCATTATAAAAATCGTCAATCAGGGGTTGACCAAGATAATCTTTGAAGGGTCCTCCCGGGGAATCTGCTACTGCAACGCCTATTCCTCCATAATGATTGATATCATTGGCTGGATCCCAACTTGAGCGACTTGGACGTTGCACATCATTTGCAGAAAAGAATAAATAATATTTACCGTCTTTCTCAATAGCTGCAGGAGCCCACATTGCCTGTTTAGCCCATTTTATAGCTGAGGTATCTAAGATATTTTCGTGTTTTTCCCAGTTGACTAAATCTTTGGAGGAAAATGCATCAAAATGTAATTGATCTGTATAGCTAGCCGAGAAAGTGGGGTAGATCCAATATTCGTCACCAAACACAATTCCTTCAGGGTCTGCATACCATCCTTCGAAAATGGGATTTCCAAATAGTTTTGGGGCTTCATCTTCTATTTTAGTTTCTTTTGGCGCAGAGCATGCAAATGCCAGAATTGCGAATAAAGCAAATAGGGTTATTCTTGTTTTCATAGAAACAGTTTGAATGGTAGCGAAAAATACTAACGACATGTTAGAGGTGAGTGTCATTGGTGTAAAAATTCAATTTCTTGGGTTTCATTGTCATTAATAGACTAATTATAATTTTTGAGCCAAATAAGCTTTAGGAAGGTTGAAGAAGAATTCATTGAAAATAGACTAGAGATGCTTTTTGTAGGTCATAAGTCGCGAGATTCTGGAGCCAAGAGTCTAGAATTGAAATGTAGGAACTTACCATAAAAGATTCATCATATCCGTCTATTTAATAACCTGTTTGGCTTTCCCACCATTTTTTCGTTTTGAGTCACATAAAAAGGGGTATTTCTCTTATCTTTGTGCCTGCTTTTGAGGGGCATGGAATCCATTGATGTTTCTTATTGATAGGAATGAGTCTGAACAACATTGCCTGTTTGAAGATTAAAAAGCAAAAAAAATAGAATCAAATCACCTACTTGCTTACAAGAAAGGATATTGTGAAAACATATAAAGAGTTCAAACAAGTCGATTATCCTGCCATAGGAGAGGATGTACTTCAATACTGGAAAGACAATCAGATTTTCGAAAAATCAATTGCTAATCGTGAAGGTGCTGAAACCTTTACTTTTTTCGAGGGGCCACCTTCGGCCAATGGAACGCCAGGAATTCACCACGTGATGGCACGTGCTATTAAGGATGTTTTCTGTCGCTACAAAACGCTTCAGGGTTTCCAAGTGAAGCGCAAAGGCGGTTGGGATACGCACGGCTTGCCAGTGGAACTTCAGGTAGAGAAGGAATTGGGTATCACAAAGGAAGATATCGGAAAGAAGATTTCTGTAGAAGAATACAACCAAAAGTGCCGTGAAACGGTCATGCGATTCAAAAATCAGTGGGATGACATGACTGAGAAAATCGGCTATTGGGTGGATTTGGATGATCCTTACATCACATTTGAGCCGAACTATATCGAATCAGTTTGGAGCTTGCTAAAGAAGCTTTACGAGAAAGATCTGATCTACAAAGGATATACAATCCAACCTTATTCTCCAGCTGCTGGTACTGGTTTGAGTTCTCATGAGCTGAATCAGCCAGGTACATACAAGGATGTAAAAGACACTTCTATCACTGCACAATTCCGATTGAAAGGTGAGGAAAACACCTATATCCTAGCTTGGACAACTACTCCTTGGACTTTGCCAGCCAACTCGGCTTTGGCGATCGGTGAAAACTTGGACTATGTGAAAGTTAAGACTTTCAATCCCTACACCTACGATGCCTGTACCGTAATTTTGGCAAAAGCCAGAATGAATGCCTACCTGAATCCAAAAGCAGCTGAGTTGAAATTGGTAGATTATAAAGGAGGAGACAAGTTGATTCCTTTCGAGGTAATTGAGGAGTTCAAAGGAAAAGATATGCTAGGTTGGGAATACGAGCAATTGTTCCCAATTGCAGGCTTGGCACTACCTCATCCAGCATTTACTGTCGTTTCAGGTGATTATGTGACTACCGAAGATGGTACTGGTATTGTTCACTTGGCCAAAGCATTTGGTGCGGATGACTTTAGAACATTGGTTCAAAATAATGTTCCAGGTGTGTTCGTGAAAGATGAGCGAGGTAATGATCTACCTATCGTAGATAAGCGCGGAAAATTCATCACCATAGTTGGTGAATACCTCGTAGAAAAAGTATCAGAGCATCAAATTACTGCTCATAAAGAATATGGTGCAGATGATTTCTATGTGAAAAACTATACAGAAGATGACGAGAACGCTGCGGACTTCAAAAGCACCGACGTGATCATCTCGATCATCCTAAAGAATGAAAATAAGGCCTTTAAGGTTGAGAAATACGAACACAGTTATCCACACTGCTGGAGAACTGATAAACCTGTTCTTTACTATCCTATGGACAGTTGGTTTATTAAAACCACCGCTTACAAGGATAGATTAGTCGAGCTGAATAAGACGATTAATTGGAAGCCTGAGGCAACCGGAACTGGTCGTTTTGGCAACTGGTTGGAGAATTTGGTGGATTGGAACTTGAGTAGATCAAGATTCTGGGGTACACCGCTACCGATCTGGAGAACTGAAGATGGAACAGAAGAGCTTTGTATTGGATCAATTGCTGAATTAGAAACCGCCATCAAGGAATCCATTGCAAAAGGTTTCATGGAAAAATCTCCATACGAAGGAAAAGAACTGGATCTTCACCGACCATATGTAGATGATGTAATCTTGGTTTCTCCAAACGGAGAAAAGATGTTCCGTGAAGCAGACCTGATCGATGTTTGGTTTGATTCTGGTGCGATGCCCTATGCACAATGGCATTATCCTTTTGAGAACGAAGATATTTTCAACGCCAATTATCCCGCTGATTACATTGCAGAAGGAGTGGATCAAACAAGAGGATGGTTCTTTACGCTACATGCGATTGCAGTGATGCTTTTTGATAGTGTTGCTTTCAAAAACGTGATTGCTAACGGACTTGTACTGGACAAAAACGGCAACAAAATGTCCAAGCGATTGGGTAATGCAGTGGATCCATTCGAGACTTTGAAAGAATATGGTCCAGATGCAGTGCGTTGGTATATGCTTAGCAATGCCAATCCTTGGGATAACTTGAAATTCAATCTGGATGGAGTTACGGAAGTGCAACGACGCTTTTTTGGCACTCTTCAGAATACGTATAATTTCTTTGCGCTTTATGCGAATCTGGATGCTTTTGTTTACGACAAATCCAAGTCAGTTCCAGTTGCTGAGCGTGCAGAACTGGATCAGTGGATTATTTCCAAACTTCAATCCTTGATAGAAGAAGTGGAGGGAGCCATGGATAATTATGACGCCACTAAAGCAACTCGTGCTATCATGAGTTTTACTGTGGATCAGTTGTCAAATTGGTATGTAAGATTGGCCCGAAAAAGATTCTGGAGAGGTGAAATGAACTCAGATAAGCAGGCGGCATATGAGACTTTGTATGAATGTCTTCTTACTCTGACTCAATTGATGTCCTCTTTCTCTCCTTTCTATTCTGATTGGATGTACCAAAACCTGACTAAGTCAAGCAAAGAAAGAAAAGAATCTGTCCACTTGACAGATTGGATGAAAGCTGAAAGAGCTTTAATAAATA
>NZ_JAHEBC010000017.1 GCF_024642405.1 Algoriphagus sp.
AAATAAAAACGGAAGAAATATTCATCAAAAAAAATGATGGGAGTCCGCATACCTCTTATCAAAATATTGTCAAAGGGTTTTTATTGGGATTCTCTTAGAAGGTAATTTTTCTGCAATTTTGAGAACTCAATTGCATATCTCATTTTTAAATTTATTCAATTGTTTTAAAAACAATCAGTCATTTTTTCTCCCGAATTTTTAAAAATATACTAATCTCTTTGATGAAACTGCAATATTTCAACCTAATTAGTGAAATTACTCAGAATTGATTTTGCCTGAACATTGTTTGTGAATACTAAATACATATTTTTGGATTAAAATTAAATTACCACGACTATACTATGCGAAAACTTCTATCTCTAAGCATGTTAATGATGCTTATTTTGGGATGGGCTTGTACTGAAGAAGAAACTGAAACTACTGTTCTTGTAACAGAGGAAGTATTATACACCAGTGCTGAAAATATCAGGCTTCTCGGTCGCTTAATTACAAATCAAAATATTAGTGCAACTGACCACGGATTTTACATTTCTGAAGATGGAAATTTTTCCTCCCCAATAATAATATCACTTGGAATCAAAGAAGGGCCAGGTAGATTTATTGGAGAATCGAATGATTTGATTAATTCGAAGACCTATTATGCAAAAGCATACATGGATTTAGGAGGAGAAATTCAATTCGGCAATGTTATTACCTTAAATACATTAAGTCCAATAATAGAATCGTATACTCCTGCTTTTGGGAAAGCCGGAAGTGAAATGACAATAGTTGGACAGAATTTTACTGAAAATACTCGTATTTTCTTTGGAGATTCCGAAGCACAAGTAAGTTCAATTGATTTTGAATCGCGAATTCATTTGAAAATACCTACTGCATCTAGTGAATCAGTTCCTTTGAAAGTTATCGTTCAAGATAAAACCCTTCTATTCCCCACAGAATTTAGATATCAAATTGGTACATACGAATTGGTTACCAAGTATCCAGAGCCAATCAGATTATATGAAACAGTATTTTATAATGTTGGCTCGAGTTTAAATATTGGTTTGGGCATCGCAAATGGAAATTCTTTTTATAACAAGATCCAGCAATTTGATTTGGCTACGAAAACTTGGAGTGAAAAAGAATTTAATGGATCACCGCGGGCTTTTGCATTTGCAACCCAGAACTATTTAGGAGGAGGAACCGCAGGATTAGTTGATCTTCCTTACCCGATCAATTTTTCATTTTATAAAATTAATCCGAATGGATTCGAAAGGCTTCCTGATTTGCCTTTTCCAAGCAGAGAGTCCATTGCTTTTGAAGATGCAGGCAATTTATACCTATTAGGAAGTAAGAGCGGAAATCCTTTAGCATTCAGAAAATACAATTCATCCTCAAAAATCTGGACAGAATTAAATGAAAGCCCAATTGCCTTTTCTACAGAAAACGCTCATTTTATTTATCAAAGTAAACTTTTTATTGTTGACGGGGAATCTAAATTATGGGAGTATTCGATTAACTCAGATACATGGAGGACAATTTCAACTTACCCTGGAAACCTGGGGAGAGGTTATGGTATGGGGCAAGTTATTGGAGATAAAGCATACATAGGACTATTTAAAAGGAATGCTGAAGTATGGGAATTGGATTTAAATTCCTTGACATGGAAAGTTAAAAATGAAATACCTGGAATAGCTGCAGATATTACAATCGCTCATTATGAAAAGGATGGGTACTTATACATTATGAGGGGGCCTGATGTTTCAATTTCTGGAAGCTACCCTATGAATTTATATAAGTTTGATCCCAATGGAATTTAAAAGCTAGATATGAAAAAACTATTACTCGTATTCTTTTTGCTAGTTTGCCAATTTGGATTAGCCCAAACAGACATTAAACGCGAAGTTATCGGTCGGGATATTGGTCAGCTCAAGGGGATTCAAATTTCAGGTAGAATCATCGACGAAATCACGGGAGAAGCACTAGCTGGAGCAACAGTTACTGTTCCTGAATTAAATATCAATAGGATTACTGACAATAATGGAGCTTTTCAATTGATCTTGGACAGAGCTGAATATAATCTTCAATTTAGATATGTAGGCTATGAGACAGTAGATTATCCCATTACAGCAGTTGGGGATGGAAGGATATCCATTAAGATGATACAAGAAGATTTCCAATTGGATGATGTAGTTATTTATGGAAGTGATCCTGATAAGAATATTCGTTCTACTGATATGGGAGCAATCACTATGAGTATGAATACCATGCGTGAATTGCCCCCGTTTTTAGGAGAAGTAGATATCATTCGATCTTTGGCA
The DNA here is from genome assembly GCF_024642405.1 of Algoriphagus sp. GTDB lineage: Bacteria > Bacteroidota > Bacteroidia > Cytophagales > Cyclobacteriaceae > Algoriphagus. The sequence goes on from NZ_JAHEBC010000017.1 coordinate 2,301, forward strand.
ACTCTTCCAGGAGTCAGCCAAGTAGGAGAGGCTGCAGCTGGGCTAAATGTAAGAGGTGGAGGTGCAGATCAAAATTTAATTCAATTTGCCGGCGCCCCTATTTATAATCCTACACACTTATTTGGATTATTTACCTCCTTCAATGCTGATGCGGTAAATGGTGTAACATTATATAAATCTGTAATTCCGGCAAGATTTGGAGGTAGAGGTTCTTCAATTTTGGATATTCAACCTAAAGCTGGTTCGATCGCGAAATGGGGAGGTGATTTAATGGTAAGTAATTTCTCAGGAAAAGTAGGTATTAATGGTCCAATAGTAAAAGATAAAGTATCAATCAGAGGTGGTTTTAGAGGATCTTATATCAATTGGTTTTTGGGATCACTTAGCAATCCTGATTTAAAGAATTCTTCGGCTAATTTTTATGATGGGAATTTGGTAATATCTGCTCCCATTTCAGAAAATAATGAATTTACCTATAGTTATTATACTTCTTATGATGACTTTGCCTTTGCCTCAGATACGACAGTTTCTTGGAAAAATAATAGTCATTCTCTTCAATGGAAAAGTATAATCAACGATAAGATAGGGTTGGAGGTAATGGGATATTATACTCAATACGACTATAGCATTTTCAATCGGTCAGGAATAAATGATTTTGACCTGAATTCAGGAATAAAAGATTATGGAATCAAAGCTTATTTTTATTATAAGTTTAGCGAGTCCAATAAGATTACAGTCGGTGGTGATTTCAAAAATCTGGAATTACAACCAGGTGAATTAATCCCATCTCAAGGTGTGGAATCAGGAATATTACCTCAAAAAGTTCAGGATGAATTCGGCAGAGAATCTGGGGTTCATTTTCAGCATGAATTTGAAATAGGTGAGAAATTTGGAATGTCTTATGGCGCCAGATATGACATGTATGGTTATTATGGTCCCAGGGTAGTTCGTGAATATGCCGAAAATCAACCTTTAAGTGATGGAACTGCAATCAGTGAAACTACTTATGGGGACGGTAGCGAAATCCAAACTTATAATGGTTTAGGCCCTAGAGGGTCGCTCCGTTATTCCTTTTCTAAATCGAGTTCAATCAAACTTGGTTACAATAAAATGTACCAGTTCATACATTTGATTTCCAATACAGCTACTATCGCTCCCACTGACGTGTGGAAGTTAAGTGATAATTATTTGGAGCCTCAAATTGTAGATCAAATTTCTTTAGGTTTTTATAATAATTTCAGAGGAAATATTTTTGAGACCTCCATAGAGGTTTATTACAAAGACATCCAAAATGTCATTGAGTATAAGGATGGGGCTAATCTGATCCTTCAAAATAATCTGGAAACAGAGTTGGTGCCTGCAAATGGGAAGGCTTATGGGGTTGAATTGTATGTGAAGAAAAATTTAGGAAGATTGACTGGTTGGGCATCTTACACCTATTCAAGAAGTTTAAGACAGGTAATCACTCCTTTTGAAGAGGAGATTATCAATGATGGAGAATGGTATGCTTCCAATTATGATAAACCGCATGATTTTACTTTGATCGGCAATTATAAAATAAGTACCAATACTTCCATTTCTGCCACCTTTGGATACAGTACTGGGAGACCTGTTACTTTCCCCGAGGCAAAGTTTGATTATTCAGGAAATAACCTTGCTTATTTTAATAGAAGGAATGAACAAAGATTACCTGATTTCCACAGGCTTGACTTTTCTGTCAATTTCAAGCTTCCAGGAAAGGGGAAATTCTATGACGGAGATTGGACATTCTCCATATTAAATGTTTATGGACGTAAAAATCCATTCTCCTTATTCTTTGTGGATGAACAAGGAGCACCACCTCAAGCATTAAGGCTTGCGGTATTGGGAGTTCCACTTCCAAGTATCAGTTATTCTATTAAGTTTTAATCAGATGTTGAGAAAATATCTTTACCTCCTTTTGATTTTGCCATTGGCTGCCTGTATAGATCCTTATTCTGTAGAAGTGGAAGAAGGTGAACAACTTTTGACCGTAGAAGGGATAATTACCACAACCCCAGGATCGCAAAGTATTAGACTGACTAGGAGTGATACGTATGGGAGTGTTTTTGAAGGTTTGATTCGACCAGTTTCTAATGCAACTGTGATCATTCGAGACGATGAGGGTCAAGTTACCTTTTTATCAGAAGATACAGAAGATAGAGGTGTTTATTTTACATCCGAAAATTTTGCAGCGAAGATGGGAAGATCATATACTTTACAAATCCAATTGATTGATGGCAAAGTATACACTTCTTTTCCGGAGCTGGTTAACCCCGTTCCTAGAATAAAAAACATAGAAACCAAGGTTGTGAAAATTGCGGTTGAAGGTGAGGTTTTAGAAAGGTCTGGAGTTCAATTAATAGCTGAGTTGGATGATCCTGCTGATCAAAATAATTTTTATTTTTGGAGAACTGATCAGTCCACTTATGTTTTAAAAACAAGGCCAGATCTTTATACACCGAGGCCTTCTGATACTAATCCAAGTAGAGATCCCCAGCCAAAAGATTGTTGTAATGTTTGTTTTAAAACAGAGTTGCTTGGTAATTCAGGAATTTATTTAGAAAAGGACGACATATTCAATGGGCTTAGTACAAAAGTACCAGCAGGATTTATTGAAGATGATGGAAAGAGATTCGTTGAAACATTGCGAACGGATTTGATGCAACTAAGTATATCTCAAGAGGCGTATCGTTTTTTGAGATTGGTAAAGCAACAGTCAGAAATATCTGGTTCCGTATTTGATCCGCCTCCAGCAAATATTAGAGGAAACATGATCAGTTTGGATAACCCAGAAGAAGTGATTTTAGGATACTTCATAGCTGCTGGTGAAACAAGCAAAAGGATTTATATCCAAGGGGATGAACTTGATTTTAGGCAACCAGTAGTGATAGTACCAGATGATTGTAGGGAAATTGAAGGATCAAATATAGATCCTCCTTCTGATTGGAATCCTTGATAATTTGTAGATATAGAACTATTTGAAAAAATATATATGCTTATTCTCTTTGCTTCTATGGAGCTGTATTGATCCATATGAAGTTATTATTGAGGAAGGTCCCCAATTATTAACTATTGAGGGGATGATTACAAGTGGTCCTGGACCTCATAAGGTAAAATTAACTAGAACTGATACTTATGGAAGCATCTATGAGGGGTTGATTCGTCCTGTTTCTGGGGCTACAGTGATTGTCAGAGATGATTCAGGAAAAGTAATTTTTCTTACTGAGGACCTTGAGAATAGAGGAGATTATCTAAGTCCTGAAGACTTTTCAGCTGAAATAGGTAATTCATATACCTTACAAATCCAGCTAATAGAGGGTAAAGTATACACTTCCTTACCAGAAAAAGTGGCTCCAGTCCCTGAAATTCAAAATGTCAATTACAAGATTCAAAAAATACCAATTGAAGGAGAACTGAATCCTGCATCAGGAGTACAGTTTACTGTTGATATAAAAGATCCTATAGATGAAGATAATTTTTATTACTGGAAAAAAGGACCTTCAGTTTATATCTTAGAAACAAGACCGGATTTATATACAGAGCCACCACCAAGTCGGGCGCCAGCTCCAAAGGAATGCTGTGTTGCTTGTTTTAGGACAGAGCAAGTTTCTAATAATTCAATATTTATTGCTCAGGATGATAATTTTAATGGGCTTTCTACCAGAATTCCTGCAGCTTTTGTATTAGATAATGGACTACGGTTCGTTAATCGTTACCGGATTGATTTAAAGCAGTATAGTATTAGTTCAGGAGCTTATCGTTTCCTTCGATTGGTTAAGCAACAAGTGGAATTGAATGGATCGGTATTTGACCCACCACCAGCAAACATTAGGGGAAATATGATCAGTTTAGATAATCCTGACGAAGTGGTCTTGGGCTATTTTATGGCAGCAGGAGAAAGAATAGAAAGAGTTTATGTCGATGCGACAAAATTGGACTTTGTTCAGCCTAAAGCAATAATTGCCGATGATTGTAGAGAGGTAGAAGGTGCTCAAACAGACATGCCTTCTGATTGGAATCCTTAATCTATTTACAATTAATTTTATCCTTTTTCCATGAATTTAATTCCAAATTCTTCCAGTTTTGTTAAAATTGGATTATAAATTTCTGGAATAACAGGAATATGTAAACCAGTGATATTGATCTTTTTATCCATAAATAAATCTATTGCAATTGCCAAAGGTAATCCAACTGTTTTTGCCATAGCTGTATAGATTGAGTCATTTCCAAAAACCACTAAGCTGGAACTTACCTTTTTGATACCTTCAGTTGTTTTTATTTCAAAGAGATGCTGCATCACGATCATATCTTTGTCCTCTGGATTTAGTGCCCAATCTTCTTCTAAGATTGCCTGAAGGATTGCTGCTGGACTTCCTTTTGTCAGTGGAAGTTCACGATTACCGAAAAAACCCAACCATTGAATTTTTTCAAATGTTGGGAAATCCATATCAGGTATAGCTTCTGCTAGTTTTTCCTCTACGGAAAGGTCTTTGTTGTAAGGCAAAAATGCATTTAAAAATTGCCTGAGATTGCTCCCCTCCGGCATTTCCAACTGAAATGAATCATCCGTCAGACCTAATTGAACAAATACATCCCATGCTTTGCAATAACCTGCTCTTCTAAGTGTTCCCCGGAGCATCGTTTGGATTTCTTCCAATCCATATACTTTTCTATAGCTAAGAGAGTCCCGATTTGGATACCCGTCAAATTCTCCTAGTCTGTCAAAATGTATGTTTTCTATTCTTTTAAAAACCTGTTGATAGGGAACAAATTTCAAATCCCCTTTTTCAATGAACCGAGAAGTGCCTTGTCCGGCCAAAACAACATTCTTGGGGTTCCAAGTGAATTTATATTTCCAAGGATTATCTTCACTGAATGGAGCCAAAAGACCACCACAATAGGATTTAAATGATAGAATTTTTTCTCCTTTGGATTTCGCATCATGAATTATTTTCATCGCAGACATATGGTCTATTCCAGGATCTAAACCACATTCATTCAGAAATAATAATCCTTTTGATTCTATTTCTGATTTTAGACTTTTCATACTTTCCGACTCGTAAGAAGCCGAAAAAAAGTGCTTTCCCAAAAGTAGACAGTCTTTTGCAACAATGGGATGCATGATAGCAGGTAGCATGGAAACAACAATATCCGCTCTAGCTATGAGCTTTTTTCGCTCATTTTCATTTTCAATATCCAGTGGAATTGCTTCGGTATTGGGCTTATTTTTGAGTTTAGATTTTGCCTGATCTAAGTTTAAGTCAGCTAAAATCAATTTTCTTTCTTTTGGTAAGCAAGTATCAGCAAGGAAGTCTATCAAAAATATTGAAGATTTTCCTCCGCCTAGAATCAAAATGGTCTTCATAAACGTCATGGTATTGTAAATCTAAATTGAACAATATATTTAAGTCACAAAAGGAGATTACCTAAAATTGGAACAAATCTGTACTTTGGGCGTTAGGAAGAGTCCAAAACAAAATCATGGGTAAAAAAATCATTATTACTGCTGAGCTGGAAGAATTGACCTTTAATGAACTATCAGTTGAGGATCAGACATTATTGACGGAGGCAAAAAATATAAGTAATTCTGCCTATGCACCCTATTCAAATTTTCTCGTTGGAGCTGCCTTAGTATTAAATTCAGGCTTGGTTATAAAATCCAATAATCAGGAAAATGTGAGCTTTCCTGTTGGAGTATGTGCAGAACGTTCATTATTAGGATATGCAGGAGCCAATCATCCTAATGACCCAGTAAAAACACTGGCAATTGTAGCCAAGAGAAGAGGAGAAGATGTTTGGGCTAATGTATCGCCTTGTGGGTTATGTAGACAGACAATAAGCGAAGTGGAAATGCGCTTTAATCAATCAATAATCTTATTGATCTTAAAGCCTGATGGGAATGTGATAAAAGTTCCTGGAATTCAATCTCTTTTGCCATTTAAATTCGAAGATCTAAATAGTTAATTTTTTGAAAAAGCGTATCCAATTTAAGTTTGAGGCTATTTATTCCATTTCGCATGAACCCAATTTTTCTGAATCAGAAGTTTGGATTCTTTTTCATGGATATGGCCAATTGGCAGAGTATTTCATTCGAAAATTTCTACCTTTTGATTCTGAAGATCGTATTTTCTTAGCACCGGAGGGAACAAATTATTCCTATCTCAAAGACTTTCAGGGAAGAGTTGGGGCAAATTGGATGACCAGTTATGAGCGTGAACTTGCTATAGAAAATAACCATCGATATTTGGATAAGATGGTCAATGAGTTTCTCTCAGGTTACAAGGTTTTTCCAAAAATCAATGTATTGGGGTTTTCTCAGGGAGCTGCGACCGCAACACGATGGGCAAGTAGATGGTCAGGTAGTATAGATAATTTAATTCTTTGGGCTGGAGGTTTTGCCCATGATTTAAATATTAATAAAAGTCGAGAACAATTTGAAAAAACAGAGATGACTATCATCTTAGGGGATCAAGATGAGTTTATAACTTCCGAAACGATTCAAAAACAAGGAGAATTTGTGAAATCTTTTGGGAAGGAAGCAAAAATAATTAACTTTTCTGGAGGCCATTTTATTGATTCTGAGGTTTTAAAGGGGCTTTTTAAGTAAAATAGTAAAAATATTTCATCGCTTTTGGATTGCAAGGGCAAAAACAATTTGATGCAACTTTGACATTCACTATTTTTCCAAAAATTTTGTAACTCATTCATGTTTTCGCTTACTGAAAAAGAGGTAGGATTAATTTCCACCCAATTGCTGAAAGGCAATGTATGTTTCTATCAAATTGATAAAAAGAAGATACATCACATGCCTGATGACGAAGATTATTTCAACTATGACCTCACTGAAGCAGAGGAGGATATATTAGATGAAATAGAAGAGAATCCCGATAACTTTGCCGAGTTTACCAAGATGGAACCGGCCCAAGAGCATCAAATGATGCAGGATTTTGTAGATAGAAAAGTTAAAGAGAAGAATCTAGCAGAAGATTTAGTAAATGCGCTGAGCAAGGCTAAAGCTGCTACTGGATTTAAATTTTTGATAGATGAATCTAAATACAAAAATGAGTGGTTGGAGTTCCGTTATTCTAAATATGAGGATTGGGTAAAAGAGCAGGTAGATAGCTTTAATTATTCTGAAGATTAATATTTAACCGCCTTTTTGAGGCGGTTTTTTCTTGCCCAAATGACTATCGATAGGAATAAAATTTCCATCCGAAACAATTTATCTCCTGGGGATCTAGGCTGCGTAGTAGCCTTGCATGGCAAAGTTTATGGAGAAGAATATGGATTTCCTATAGGTTTTGAGGTTTATGTGATGCAAAGTGTTATTGAATTTTTTGGACAATATGATCCTGAGAAGGATCGGATTTGGGTTGTAGAATATGAAGGGGAAATGATTGGATTTTTATCATTGATGCATAGACCAAGGAATCAGGCACAACTTAGATATTTTATCCTCATAAAAGAGTTTAGGGGAATTGGGATCGGTAAAAAACTGATGCAGGAATGGATGGATTTCTACCATAAAAAAAAGTATAAATCGGCATACCTATTTACCACTTCAGGACTTGATCCGGCCATCAGCTTATATGTTAGGAATGGTTTTGAAAAGGTTTCTGAAGCGATGACAACGAACTTTGGTTTTCCGATGTTGGAAATTCTTTACCGTTTAGAATAAGGGTGAATTTTAGCGGATTGTCTAAGACTTTGAGTTAGAAAATCTTATTTTTAATAAAACAACCAAATAGCCATGACAGCACAACCATTCAAAACCATTAAAAAAGCTTTGAAACATTGGTACCTTCTGACCATCATCGGAGTATTGTTTATAATCTTAGGCATTTATGTCTTCACAACACCCTTAGCATCATATTTATTGCTTGCAACTATATTCAGTTTATCATTTTTAGCCTCAGGTCTTAGCGAACTTACATTTGCGTTTGGCAATAGAAAAAATTTAGATCATTGGGGTTGGTTTTTAGCTTCGGGACTTATCAGTACCATGATAGGTATTTTATTACTGACAAACCCATCGCTTTCTATGGTTACATTGCCACTTTATGTTGGCTTTGGAGTGATGTTTAAATCTATCGCCGGAATTAGCTTCGCTTTAAGTCTCAAAGATCACGGTGATGAATATCAATCGTTACTATGGCTTGGGATCCTTGGTATGATTCTTTCCTTTATCCTGATTTGGAATCCTTCTATCATTGGGATGACTTTGGTTACTATCACAGCTTTAATTTTTGTTTTATTAGGAGTAGTAGCGGTTTTATTTTCATTGAAGATTAAAAAACTTCATGATCTTCCCGGTAAACTGAAACAAAAAATGAAGGATAACTTCTAAAAGTAAAACGGTAATTAACTTTGAGAAATGTCCATTTTACTGTCACGTGTCAAGTAAAAATAGCCGAGGCATTTCAATCCTTTATTCTGACTTAATTTCATGCGAAAAACCATTTTATTTGTACTAGCTCTTATTTTTTCTATTTCGTTGAGTTTTGGACAAAACTGGGATTGGGGAGGCCCAATTGATCCTTTACAGGCAAAATTTAAGGTGCTTCATTATCAGCTGGAACTTGAAGTGATACCTGTAACAAAATCAATTCGAGGCAAAAATATTATCACATTTGAGGCTTCGGAAAAGTTAGATACTCTTCGTTTAAATCTAATTGATGAATACAAGGTTGAGAAAGTAATAATGAATGGGCAAGAGTTAGCTTTCTCCACCCATGATGATTTGCTGGATATACTACCAATTGACTGCACTTGTAATACAGTGGAGGTCTTTTACGGGGGAGCGACACCCGTTGCCCTAAACCCACCTTGGTCGGGAGGATTTACTTGGGAATTGGACCGCTTTGATAATCATTGGATGGGACTTTCTTCCCAAGGTGAAGGGGCGAAGATTTTTATGCCAGCATTGGACCATCCTTCAAGTGAAGCTCAAAACGGTGTCGATCTTTATATAACCGTTGATAAACCATATTTCGTAGCCGCAAATGGGAGGCTGTTGGGAAAAAAGGAAACTGAAAATCAAATAACTTATCATTGGTCGACTAACTATCCCATCAATAATTATGGAATAAATTTCACTGTGGGCGTTTTCCATGAAGCTAAAATAGATTTCAATTCCATTTCGGGAGAGGTGATCCCAATGCATGTTTACGTTTTGCAAGAAGATCAGGCAAAAGCAGAAGAATTGTTGGAGGTTTTAAAAATTAGTACAGGAACGCACGAAAAGTATTTTGGCGCTTTTCCCTTTCCGAAAGATAAGATTGCTGTGGTGGAGACTCCTTACCTAGGGATGGAGCATCAAACGATAAATGCTTATGGAAATAACTTTCAATTTGTGCCTATGGGTAATGTTCAATACGATTGGCTATTACATCATGAGTTAGGTCATGAATGGTTTGGTAATAAAATGTCCGTGGGTGATTGGGCAGATATGTGGATTCACGAGGGTTTTACAGCCTATGGGGATTGGTTATTTTATGAAGAGCATGGAGGTCCGGAAGCTTATCTTGATCAGGCAGCTTCTGTATTGAGAACCATTCCACATGTAAAACCAGTAGTTTCCCCTCCAAATAGTACAGAAGAAGAGGCTTATCACGGAGAAATTTACAGCAAAGGTGCTGCAGTTGTCCATGGATTGAGAGGAGTTCTGGGAGATGATATTTTTTTCCCAATGCTAAAATCCTTTGTCTCAGACGATCGTTTTACTTACCAAAATCAAGTCACTACAAAGAATTTCATTGATTTTGTGCAAAGTTATACCGGTCAAGACTTGAGTGATTTTCTAAATTTCTACTTGAAGACCACAGATTTACCAGAGTTGAAAGTCAGTAAAAAAGGTAAATCAGGTTATATGGTCAGTCTGAAAGGAATTGAATTTACAATTCCGGTGGAAATTGAAACTTCCAAAGGAATGGAGAAAGTAATCTTGGGATCAAAGCCTGTTTTAATCCCCAGTTCGTCTGAAATAAAAGTTGATCCAAAGGGTTGGCTGATGTTAAAAAGATAATTCCTTAGAGGACGAAGAATTTTATAAAAACTCTAACTACCAGCCATAAATAACACAGGTAGGAGATGTATTTTAAGATCTTTTCAAAGGATTTACTTTTTGGAGCCATTTCCTTCATATAATGCATGTCTTTATATTTTAAGTATCCCAGCCAAAGTAAGAATGCGGTACCCAATAAGAATCCAATATTTAAATAGAAGGTATAATTCAATTGAAAGAACTCCTGATTTTGTATAGTTACTTGTGCTGGATTTGGTAAAATTCCCAAAAAGTCAAAGGAATAATGAAGTGTTATTGAAGTTGCTACCAGAGCGGATAGTAAAAGGAAAAGAATGAATAAATCCATTCTCCATCCGTAATATTTCGCATTGAACCAATAAAATGGCTACTGGTCCAATTATGACATTTTCTAGTATTTAAAAGAGGAAGGCTGTTTACGAAAGGGTATTTTTTTTTCAAAGATGGATCTTCTCACGATTGGGTAATTATTCCCGCTCCTCAAAAGGAATAATAATACCTTTTTCCAAATAGTTTTTTAATCCTTGTAAAAGAATTGCCCAACAGAAAGAGGATCTTTTGAAATGGTCGTTGCAAGCAGGCCATCCAGTATGCCAAAAGTTAACCTTTGTTTTGCCTCCATCATTGCTTAGATCAAATCCAAAAGAAGTAGGATTCCAATCTTCATCCGAATCGGTCATTTTAATGTGAAAAGATTTATTTTCTTGGAACTTGACCACTTTGCCAAACCAATTGTATTCAGGCGAAAAGTATAAATTATAAATAGCTCCAAGCTGGGCATTTCCTGAGCATTCCTTTGGCCACCAATGGATCAGTTCTTTCGATTCAGAAATAGCCTGAAAAACATCTTGAATGGATTTATTAATCCATAAATCATGATAGATCCCATAAGAAGGTTCCTGAAATGAATTCATTCTTCTATTGTTAATTTCTCTCTTTTTGAATCTCAGGTTGGTCTTTAACTATCAATTCAAAAATATCACTTCGATTATAATGTCCTATTGGGTCAAAATCCAGCTTACTTTTAATGATTTGATTTAAATCTATTTCGGCACTCACTACACCGGATTTTCCAAATAATGGGCCTGCTAAAATTTCCCCCATAGGAGAAACTATTACTGATCCACCATTGCATATTATTTCTGGATCTTCCATCAGTTCTTTTTGGAATTCATCAGAGTACATTGATTTCGTGAAAAATTGGTTGCAACCAAGCACAAAACATCTTCCTTCTAATGCGATATGTCTCATAGTAGAGATCCAGTTTTCACGGGCATCTGCGGTTGGTGCAATATAAATTTCAACACCTTTCTGGTACATCGCCATTCTTGCCAAAGGCATATAGTTTTCCCAGCAAATCAAACCACCCAATTTCCCGATTTTGGTATCAAAACTTACCAGTGATTTACCAGATTCCTCTGCCCAAATTAATCTTTCCGTTCCGGTAGGTTTAATTTTCCTGTGAACACCCAAAAACCCTTTTGGTGAAAAGTAGAGCATAGAGCAAAAGAGACTCCCATTTGCATTAGTTTTTTCTGTTACTCCAATCACCAGATAGATTTCCAATTCACGGGATAAGGACTCCAATCTTTCCAAATCTTTACTTTCCAGATCAAAACTATTGGCATGATAAGTTGCATAAAGATTCCTTCCTTCTTCAGTTCTACTTCCTATTTTGGCACCAAAGGAAAACCCTCTGGGATACCCTGGGATAAATGATTCCGGAAAAACAATCAGCTTGTTTCCTTCTTTCGCATATTGTGTACTTAGTTTTTCAACTTTCTGAAAGGTTTTTTCTTTATCGAAAAAGATTGGATTATCCTGAATCAGGCAAACTTTAAGTTTCATAATTGCTGTATTTGGAAATCAATTTACAAAGTCGCAGGTAAAGCCAAGGTAAGTTCTTTTATTTTTGCGAACTCAAAGTCAAGAAAATGCATTCATCTTATTTCCGGCCTTAATCCCTAAATTGCATCATGGAAGAGATTCAGAAAAAAGACATCCGAAAACTCAGCCTTCCTGACTTGGAAGAGTTTTTTTTGCTGCATGGAGAAAAGAAGTTTCGTGCTAAGCAAGTTTATGAATGGCTTTGGAATAAGTCTTTGAAGAATTTCGATGACATGAGCAATATATCTCTGGGTACCAGAGAGCTTTTGAAATTACATTTTATCATTAATCATATCAGAGTGGATTTGATGCAGCATTCAGAAGATGGAACGATCAAGAATGCTGTCAAATTATACGATGATAAAATTGTAGAATCTGTTTTGATTCCCACTTCCAAAAGGATTACTGCCTGCGTTTCCTCACAAGTGGGTTGTAGTCTGGATTGTAATTTTTGCGCTACTGCCAGATTAAAAAGAATGCGAAACCTTAATCCGGATGAAATCTATGATCAGGTGGTTGCAATAAAAGAAGAAGCAGAAACTTATTTTCAGCGACCATTGACGAATATTGTATTTATGGGTATGGGCGAGCCTTTGCTAAATTATGCGAATGTCATTTCCGCTATTGAAAAAATCACGTCTCCCGAAGGATTGGGTATGGCCGCAAGAAGGATAACACTTTCTACAGTTGGAGTTACTAAAATGATCCGTAAAATGGCAGATGATGAGGTTAAGTTCAACTTAGCAGTATCGCTGCACTCAGCGATTAATGAAACTCGCTCTCGCTTAATGCCAATCAATGATTCAAATCCTGTAGAAGAACTAGGAGAGGCATTAAAATACTGGTATCAAAAGACTGGCAGAAAAGTAACCTATGAATATGTAATCTGGGAGGGGGTGAATGACGATGAAAGACATGCAAAAGCTCTGGCGAAATTCTGCAAAATCATTCCTTCAAAGGTGAATATAATTCAATATAATCCCATCGATGAAGGAGAATTCCGGCAGGCAAAACAAGAAGCTGTTGATATGTATGTGCGGGTTTTGGAAGGGCAAGGGATTATAGCAAAAGTACGAAAATCCAGAGGTCAGGATATAGACGCGGCATGTGGACAATTAGCAAATAAAAATGAAGTTGCATCTCTTTAAGTTATTTGGTTTTGTTATTTAAAAAATCACAGCTAAATTTTTAAAAATTATTCCTTAATGAAAAAGACAATACTTTTATTTTTCGCATGTTTTATAATTGGTTCCGTCGCCTCAGCACAAACCCAGGGAGATAGTAGAATTCATGCATTAGCTTCCTATGGTTTGAGGTATAAATATTTTGGTGTAGGTGCCGGAGTAGAGTATTTCTTTGTAGATAATTTTGCGATTATGCCTAGCTATACCCGGATTTTTCCAAATGTGGGCAAATCCAGTAATTTCAGTGCTGATCTTCGTTATTATATTTCTGTGGGGAGTTCTCAGCTATATTTCATGGCTGGGTATAGTCAGAATTGGGAAAACACTAATCCAGATGGAGCGGGAAAAAATAGATCCGTAAGTGGAGCCAATGTCGGAATTGGAGCATATATACCAATGACTGATTGGATCGGGTTGAGTACTGAATTTAAAGTTCAAAGTCAGAACCCACAAGAAGCTGGTTTCCGTTTTGGAGTGGCTTTTCCTTTATAGCTTTTACTTTTTGCTAAACTCGAACAGTTTCCGCTTTTCTTCTTTGGAAAGGGCTTCATAGCCTTTCTCTGCTATCTTATCTAAGATTAAATCTATTTCCTCTTGTGAGGATATTGTAGATTTATCAGTTGTTTTTGAAGAAGTTGAAGACTTAGAAAATGGTTTGAAACTACTTGAAGTTTTGGGTCTTCTATAGGAGACATTAACGCCTTGCTTTTTGCGGAAGAAGTTTTCAAAGAATAATCCCACTTTTTGAACAGGCACTCCCCAATCTGTTCCTTTTCTTAATTGTACAATGTATAGGTAACCAAGGAGCGCTCCACCCAAATGAGCTAACTCACCACCTGCATTTGCACCTGCTGAATTTGCAAAAGATAAAATAACATAGAATATCGCGATGTATTTTATCTTGACCGGGCCTAAGAGTAAAAGAAAAAAAGTAGTATTTGGGCTTAAAGTTGCTGCTCCCACTACGATTGCAAAGACCCCGGCACTGGCTCCAAGCATTAATGAACCATCGATAGATCCTCTGAAATAAGGAGCTAGGTTATAAATCAAGACGTAAAAAAGAGCTCCAGTAAGTCCGCCCAAAATATAGAGGTTGGCTAGTTTTCTACTTCCTAAAAACTGATGTACCAGTTGCCCGAACCAATATAAAAAGAGCATATTGAATAGAATATGGAAAATCCCTTCATGCATAAACATGTAGGACAATATGGACCAAGGCTGGCTTAATAATTTTGGAAGAGAAGCTGGCATCATAAACTTTGATACTCCAGCTGCATAAAGATCACCAAAGCCTGTGATAGTAAGGATGACCCTTGAGATCAGCAAAACCATGAACACCAAAATATTAATAGCAATCAGCTTGAATAGGCTATTGTTGTCATGCCGGAAGGCATTTCGAAGATTTTCCCAAAAATTTCCGTACATAATTTAATAAAAACTATTTCGATCTTTTTTCCAGAAATAAACTAATATTCCACCTATTATCAATCCCCCAAGGTGGGCAAAATGGGCGACATTATCTGTTGGGTTATTTACCAATACGTTATAAACCGTGTAGAGTCCATAGAAAAGCACTAAATATTTTGCCTTTACTGGCATGGGTGGGAACAGCAAGAAAAGCTGCGTATTTGGAAAGAGCATTGCAAAAGCTATCAAAATACCAAATAAAGCGCCTGAGGCACCGACCATTGGTACATTTCCCTGAATATCTAAAATTGCATCCAAAGTTTGACTGGCTCTACTAATTTTCACCTGGTCATTCGGATTTCTGCTATAATCATCAACGAAATCAAAAATAGCACGATCAAAGTAGCCTCTATTTTCTAATACCAACTTGTTAAAAGTATCAGGATCAGGATTCATTTGAAAAGCTGTTACCTTATCCTGAAGTGAATTCATCTTGAAAGAAGAATAAGCAGAGTACAGCACACCAGAGCCTACCCCACAGACCATCCAAAGTATCAGTAGTTTTTTGGGCCCTAGAAATTGTTCTAATAAGGGACCGAAAACCAATAGACCGAACATGTTGCTGAACAAGTGCCAAAAACCAGCATGCATAAACATGTAGGTTAAAAACTGAAATGGTTTAAAATAAGGGCTGTGTATATAATACAAGGCAAACCAATCACTGAGTTGCGGAAATAAAAATCCTGATACCAGGAAAAGAACCACATTGATCAGTAAAAGATTTTTAACTACTGGTGTAATATTTCTGAACATACTATTTTCCGAAGAAGGAGTGAATGCTGGATAAATCTAATTTTATGAATGTTTTGTTCCCTGAAAGCCCATAATTTGGATTTTGACAGGCAAATAACTGCCCTACCAGCGTTTCCATCTCTTGGGAATTCAGTTTCTGCCCTCTCTTTATTGCTGACTTTCGCGCCAATGATCTAGCTAAGTTTTCTCTATTGTCGAGGGAAAGTTCATTTTTGAAATTTTTATACTGCTCAATAAGTCCTTCAAATAGCTCTTTCTCACTTTTAGGTTGTATGTCTGCAGGAACCCCTTGAATGATGATAGTTTCCTTTCCGAATTCCGCAACCATAAAGCCCAAACTATGCAATTCCGGTAAAATATCCATCACCAGCACAAAATCGGATGCGCTGAGTTGAACAGTCGGCGGGAAAAGACATTGCTGAGATGGTCCTTGTGCAGAGTTCAGTTGCTTGACATAACGCTCATAAAGGATTCTTTCATGGGCAATTTGCTGATCCACAATCAACATTCCGGTTGACATTTGAGCTACAATATAGTTTAACTCAACTTGAAATGTGGTTCCAGTTGACTCCTCTTCGGAATTAGTGATTAAAAACTCCCTGGATTCCATTTGCGAAGCTCTACTTTGGAAAGTAATTACTTCCGTATCATCATCCATTGGGTGTTCCAAAGGTTTTTTATGAGAATCATTCCCTTCAAAAAGTCTCTCCCAACCTGAAGTGCTGGATTTTTTGAATTCGGGGGTATTATAGCTTTTATAACTATACTCTCTGTCTACCTGATCTTTTTTTGAAGAATCCTTAGTCCAATTTTCTGTAAAATTCACATCAAATGAAAAGTCTAGCGAGGGAACAACGTGATGAGCACCTAACGCTTGTTTTACCGCAGATCGAACAACAGCATAAACAGTCCTTTCATCATCAAATTTAATTTCAGTTTTAGTCGGATGAACATTAATATCGATGTGTGAAGGGTCTATTTCAAGAAACAGTACATAAAAGGGATGTTGATCCGATTGGATAAGACCTTCGAATGCAGTAGAGACAGCATGATTCAGGTAACTACTTTTTATATACCTGTTATTGACAAAGAAAAACTGTTCACCTCGTGTTTTCTTTGCGTTTTCAGGTTTTCCTATATACCCTTTCACATTTATATGAGGCGTTAATTCTTCACAGGGAACTAACTGACCTTGATAATTTTTCCCAAAAAGGCCAACGATCCTTTGACTAAGTTTTCCGGGACTTAAATTAAAAACCTCAAGGTCTTGCTGGAATAAAGAAAATGAAATTTCTGGGTAGGAAAGCGCCACTCTTTGAAACTCCTCCACCAAGTGTCGCATTTCGACAGGATTGGATTTAAGGAAGTTTCTTCTGGCAGGAACATTAAAAAACAAATTCTTCATAGAAACGGATGTTCCATTTTGAACTGCCACAGGCTCTTGTTTTTTTATTTCTGAACCTTCAATCTGAATCAAAGTACCCAGATCAGAATCTGCCTGTTTCGTTTTTAGCTCAACCTGGGCTACCGCTGCAATAGAAGCCAAAGCTTCACCTCTAAATCCAAAAGTCTTAATAGAAAAAAGGTCATTACTCGTTCTGATTTTAGAAGTTGCATGTCTCTCAAAACTCATGCGAGCATCGGTTCCCGACATACCTTTCCCATTATCAATTACTTGAATTAGCTGCTTACCAGCTTCTTTAACAATCACTTGTATATGGGTAGCTCCTGAATCGACCGAATTTTCCAATAATTCTTTTAACGCAGAAGCCGGTCTTTGGACCACCTCTCCAGCAGCAATTTGGTTGGCTATGGCATCAGGCAAAAGCTGAATGATGTCACTCATTTTTTCTTTTTGGTTTTAGCCTGAAGAAAAAGTAAATACCTGCTACAATCATGGTTAGATATAAAATGTATTCAAAAATAACAGGTCCCAAATATATATATCCTCCCAGGCCTCCAACTAAAATGAAGAAGATAAATGTCCGGATCATCCCCGTTGAAGTTAAAGGATTTGAGCTTCTTTCTTTGATACCTCTATGTTGTGCAAAAGCTCCTCTGATTCCAGATTGATAGGAGAAGTTTGGACTATTATCACCCTTTGAAATAACACCGTCAGCCTCTAGCTCTTTTTTAATCCGTGAAGTTCTTTGTTCGATTTCCTCCTTAACTGGGTCATAATACCTAGGTTTGATATCAAATCGTGAGGGATTGGCAGTTCGAAATATGGAGGGGAATTTCATGGCAATGAATTTTTAAAATGAAACTTCACAAGTTTATAAAGGTTCATGATGGTATAAAGTTCTAGATCAATAACCAGATATCAAATTTATAGCGTAATTAACCCTAAAATTCGATTAAACTTGCTTGATCTTTCATATCTTCAATTATCCTTAGTTCCAAATTTATGACCAGCTAACGGCTCAGGAACAAAGGATCGGAATTTTACAATACGAAATTTCCGGCTAGCCGTTTTCACAAATTTATTTTAAAAGTTAAGGATTAAAAATTTTACAAGGGAATGAGCATGAAGCTTTGGAGGGTTTTGACTGTAGGATTTATAGCTCTTTTATTCAGTTCCGGGAGATCTGATAAAATGGTTGCAATAGAAGATCCTCTGATCAGTAAAAATCCTTTAGATCAAATAAGTTGGGTAGATAGTGTTTTTAACTCACTCAGTTTTGAGGAGAGGCTTGGACAACTTTTTATGGTGGCTGCTTATTCCAACAAGGATCAAAGGCATGTTGATGAAATTGCAAATTTGGTTAAAAGTGAAAATCTTGGAGGGTTAATATTTTTTCAGGGAGGACCAATTCGGCAGGCTCGTCTAACAAATTATTATCAGGAACAGGCCAAAACGCCTTTATTTATCGCAATGGATGCCGAGTGGGGGATCAGTATGCGATTAGATTCAGTCCCTGACTTTCCAAAGGCCATGACACTGGGTGCCGTTCAGGATTCTGAATTGATTTATGAAATGGGGTCGCAGATGGCAATGCAGTTCAAAGAACTTGGAATGCATATAAATTTTGCTCCGGTGGTAGATGTCAATTCTAATCCCGAAAATCCTGTTATTGGTTATAGAGCCTTTGGAGAAAATAAAAAGCTAGTTGCTCAAAGAGCTATCGCCTATATGAAAGGTCTTCAAGATCACGGCGTTATTGCTAATGCCAAACATTTTCCAGGTCATGGGGACACAGAAGTGGACAGTCATTATTCACTTCCAGTAATAAAAAATCCCGAACAAAGGATTTGGGATGTGGACTTGTACCCCTACCAAGAGCTATTTAGGGAAAATTTGATGTCAGTGATGGTTGCTCATTTAAATATTCCGAGTTTGGATCCCGCGACGAATATGGCGACCAGCTTGTCTAAAAAAGTAGTGACGGACTTGCTTCAAAATCAAATGAATTTTCAAGGTCTGATTTTCACAGATGCTTTGAATATGAGGGGAGTTGCAAAAGATAACGCTCCAGGTGAAGTTGACTTGAAAGCATTACTTGCGGGAAATGATATTCTTTTATATTCCCAAGATGTGCCGAAAGCGAAAGCAATCATAAAAAGAGCAGTTGAAGATGGGATGATTGAGGAAGGAGAGATCAATAGGCGCGTAAAGAAAGTTTTAAAGGCAAAATATTGGGCTGGCTTAAATCGATATAAACCAATAAAAACTGAAGGTTTAATTGAAAGGTTAAATACTCCCGAAACGAAAGTTATAACCGAAGAACTTTATGCCGATGCTTTAACCGTTGCCATCAATAAAGATGGGTTAATTCCTTTCAAACAATTGGATTTAAAAAGCTTTGCAAGTTTATCTATAGGCGATGAAGGCGAAGAATTCCAGAGATACCTATCTAAATACACCAAATTTGAACATTTCTCTATAAGAAAAGCAGCTGATCAAACCACCCACTACAATACCATGAAGAAGTTAGAAGACTTTGATGTGGTAGTAGTAGGCCTTATGGGAATTACTAATAGTCCAAGTAGGAAATTTGGGATAGCACCTGCTGATATGGAGTTGTTAAAAAATCTCAGTAAAAGGCAGAAGGTAGTGGTTGTCCTTTTTGGTAATTCTTATGCTGCCCAATACTTGGAAGGTTTAGATAATGTTGTTTTTGCATATGAGAATAATGATTTAACTCAAGAGCTAGCCCCTCAAATACTCTTTGGCGGCAGATCTGCGAAAGGTATATTACCTGTTTCTGTTAGTGATCAATTTATACAAGGTGTTGGTGGTTTCCTTCCTGGAAATAACAGGTTGTCCTATGGAACGCCAGAGAGTGTTGGTTTGGATAGTAAAGTCCTTGATAAAATCGATGAGGTAGCTGCAAAAGCAATTAGAATTCAAGCTACACCTGGTGCAAATGTGTTGGTAGTCAAAAACGGGAAAGTCGTCTTTGAGCGATCTTATGGGCAATTAGAGTACAAATCTAGTCCAAAAGTAAATTCCGAAACGGTATATGATTTAGCTTCCATTACTAAGGTTTTGGCTACTACTCAAGCAGTGATGTTTTTGAATAGTAGAGGGGATTTGGATATGAACAAAACCCTAGGTGATTATTTACCAGAACTAAAAGGGACAAACAAAGAAAATTTGGTTCTTAAGAATGTGATGATGCACGAGTCAGGATTAGTAGCATATATTCCGCATTATGTAAAAACGGTCGAAAATGGAAGTTGGCGGGGAGATTATTATAAACCCAGTGCCGAACCGGGTTTTAATAGACCGGTTTCCAATGACATGTATGGAAGAAATGATCTGAGAGATAGCATTTGGAATTGGACAGTGGAATCCAAATTACTTCCAAAATCAGGCGGTAGATATAAATATGTTTATTCTGATTTGACGATGTATTTCATGCAGGCGGTTGTGGAAAGGGTTGTTAATCAGCCTCTCAATGAGTTTATGGATCAAAATTTTTATGAACCACTAGGACTTCATACTCTTACATTCTTGCCAACGGAAAAAATGCCAATTGATAATATTGCTCCGACAGAGGATGATGTAACTTTTAGAAAAAGACAAGTTCAAGGATATGTACATGATCCGGGAGCTGCCATGTTTGGGGGAGTTGCTGGTCATGCAGGCCTTTTTGGTAAAGCAAATGACCTTGCGGTGATGATGCAATTGATGCTCAATAGAGGGTATTATGGTGATGTTGCTTTAATGAAGGGGCAGACTGTAGATGCATTTACCCGATTGCAATCAAGTCAAAGCCGTAGAGGCTGGGGATGGGATAAACCAGACCAAGAGCTTGGCAAGGGAGGTTCGGCAGGGGATCTGGCACCTAAAAGTACCTTTGGGCATACAGGTTTCACCGGTACATGCGTTTGGGCTGACCCAGACAATAATTTGATATATGTCTTCCTTTCTAACCGAGTCTATCCAGATGCAAACAATACCAAACTCTTAAAAGAAGGTATTAGGACAGAAATTCATGATATTATTTATGAGGCAATGGGGATGAAATCACCGAAAGATTAATTGTTTTTAGAATAAATAGTTGCTCCTTTTACCAAAGAAACTGCTAATCCTAAAACTGCAAATATTCCTCCACTTACTATACCCCCAATTTCGATAGAATAGCCACTAACAGTCTGATTTTGGAGGATGGATCTGTTTTGGATTGTTTCATAAACTCTTACTTTAATCAGACACTTTATACGAAAGGATCGTCTTAGAAAAAATCTTAACAATTAGTAAAAGGAATACTTAATAATCAGAGATATTCAGAATATTTGGACTTTTTTTAAAGTTTAGTAGTGGATTTTTTCAAAAAAAATTCTTGGGAAATTAGGGTTAATCTATTGGAAGCCAGGAGTATTTAAAGTGTCTTAACTTGAGATTTCAATTCTTTTTGTTTTAAAAATCTTTAATTTGAACAAAAATAGACCCAAATCGTGTTTAAAATCAGGTTTAAACACCGATACCATCTGAAATATGAAAATAGGCATCGTTTGCTATCCAACGTTTGGAGGTAGTGGAGTAGTAGCTACAGAACTTGGAAAAGGTCTGGCTAAAATAGGTCATGAGATTCATTTCATTACTTATAGACAACCAAGTCGCTTGGACTTTTTCAGCGAAAATCTGTACTACCACGAAGTAGATATAAAAAGTTACCCATTATTTGAGCATGCACCTTATGAGTTGGCATTAGCAAGTAAAATGGTTTCTGTCGTCAAATATGAAAAACTTGACTTGTTACATGTGCACTATGCCATACCCCATGCATCTGCAGCCTATATGGCAAAGCAGATATTGAAAGAACAAGGAATCCAGATTCCTGTGGTTACAACCTTACATGGGACAGATATTACCTTAGTCGGAAAAGATCCTAGTTACGAACCTGTAGTAACATTTAGTATTAATCAATCGGATGGAGTCACTGCTGTTTCCGAGGATCTGAAAAAGGAAACTTATGCACATTTTGATATTAGGAGGGAAATTCAAGTAATTCCCAATTTTATTGACTTAGAGAGATTTAAGAGGCAAAAGAAAGAGCACTTCAAATTGGCAATTTGCCCGAATGGAGAAAAGTTATTAGTTCATACTTCTAACTTTAGAAAAGTAAAAAGAGTCGAGGATGTGATCCACGTTTTTTATGAAATCAGAAAGAAAATCCCGGCAAAACTTTTACTGGTAGGAGATGGTCCGGAAAGGGATAAAATGGAAAGACTTTGCAGGGAATTGGGTACTTGTGACGATACCAGATTCTTGGGGAAACTAGATGCTGTGGAAGAAGTACTATCTGTTGCAGATTTATTTGTAATGCCATCTGAAAAAGAAAGTTTCGGTCTGGCCGCCTTGGAAGCAATGGCTTGTGAAGTCCCTATTCTTTCCTCAAATGCAGGTGGTATCCCGGAATTAAACTTGGATGGAGTGACTGGATATTGCTGTGAAGTAGGAAATGTGGAGGATATGAAGAATAAAGCGCTCTATATCTTGGCAGATGAAAACTTACCTAGATTTAAAGAAAATGCACTCGCAAGGGCTTTAGAATTCGATATTTCGGCGATTTTGCCGATGTATGTAGATTATTACCAAAAGACGATAGAGTCTACCCTAGTTCGTATTTAATAATTTATTATATTAAATAACACTTTAAACCCGCTAATAACTCAAATAGCTTAACTTTGTAATCCTGAATGGGGGTTACTCCTCAATGAAAAAGTAAATTTGATTTCAGCATCGTATGAAAAAGATTGGAAGATTAGATAAACCTGACAATTTTAATACCGCGCAGATGTTTACCAATCCTATTTTGGAAAGGTTGACTAGAACAAACATTTTGGTTCCCATCACTATGTTTCTCGTTTTTGCCGGTGTCTCGTTATATTATGCATTAACGACGACAACCATTAATCTTGGACTAGGTCTTGGCATTGCTGTGGTGGGGTATATTGTATTTACTTTTGTTGAGTACATGATGCACAAGCATTTTTTCCATATGGAGCCAAGCAATCCTATAAAAGATAAATTGCAGTATACAGTCCATGGCGTACACCATGATTACCCTAAAGACAAGTATAGATTGGCAATGCCTCCCTATGTATCGGCAACTTATGCGGCAATATTCTATTTAGTATTTACCCTAATTATGGGAGATTATGCCCTTTATTTTCTACCAGGCTTTTTGTTTGGATATGCTAGTTATTTAGGTTTTCATTATTTGGTACATGCCTTAGCACCACCAAAAAATTTTATGAAAGTGCTTTGGGTTAATCATGCTATTCATCATTATAAAGATCCTGATGTAGCTTTTGGGGTCAGTACTCCTCTTTGGGATATTATCCTGGGGACAATGCCAAAAAATAAATAAATTAGAACCTCCTCACTCAGGAGGTTTTTTTATAGTATAGAATGAAGAAAGTCGGAATTATTGGTCTAGGTTGGACAGGTCTCCCTTTGGCTCATTATTTAAAAAATGAAGGCTGGTATGTAACAGGAAGTACGACCAGCGATGAGAAGAAATTACAAATAGAGGAAGAAGGAATTGAAGTAGTTAGGCTAAAGATGAACCCACACCCAGAAGGGAATGGGTTTCAAAAATTATTTGATTGCGAATATATCGTGGTCAATATTCCACCAAGGTCTCGTGTTCAGTCTTCTGATTTTTATTTAGAACAGTTGAAATACCTAAAAAGTATGATCAACCAATCGGGTTCTAAAAAAGTTGTATTTGTCTCGAGTACCGGGATATATCCCAATGAGTCCCATTCCTCTTTTTATGATGAATCTTTCGAATTAAATCATGAAAATTCGGGTAATTCAACACTCTGGGATTCTGAACAAATGTTATTGAAAAATAGAGAATATCAACTTTCAATTCTCAGGTTTGGAGGATTGATGGGTGAAAATAGAATACCCGTTAAATATTTTGCTGGAAAGGAAAATGTAACCGGGCATACCCGAGTTAACTATTTACACCTAGAGGATGCTATAGGATCCATCGCCTGGATTCTAGAAAATGAGAAGTGGGAGGAAATCTTTAATGTTGTAGCCCCAATCCATCCAAAAAGGAAAGAGATCTATGAAAAAAATTCAATGGATTTGGGTTTGGAAGCACCGATCAGCTATGAAACTGAAAAAGTGGGGGCAGATAGATTAATCTCTTCAGAAAAAATCATTGAGTTTGGATATAAATTCAAGCAACCGGATCCTTTAAAATTCAAATACAATTCTGACAAACTTTTAGACTAAAATATTTTTTGAATCTCAGGTCTTTTTGAATTTTGAATGGCTTTAAAAAAAAGCGATATTCTTCCAGATTTATTTTAGACCTATGACATTAAATAGAACAAGCTTTCAATTCCTTTTGATTATTTTACTAATAATCGGGTGTAATAAACCTGTTGTAGAAATTGATTACACGGATTGGTCTCATTATGGAGGCCCAGAAGATGGGGCTAGATATTCTTCTTTACAGCAGATCAATAAAGAGAATGTAACACAATTGGAAGTTGCCTGGACCTATCATACTGGTGATGCAACAGAGCGTTCTCAGATCCAATGTCAGCCAATTGTGGTCAATGGACTTATTTATGGTACTACACCAAAATTGAATGTATTTGCACTGAATGCAGCTACTGGCGATGAAATTTGGAGATTTGATCCTTTTCAAGTTCTGGGAGGAGAAAATTCCTGGGCAGGTACTAATCGAGGAGTCAGTTATTGGGAAGATGGAAATGATAAGAGAATACTCTTTGGAGCCGGAAACTGGCTGATGGCTGTGGATGCACTAACCGGCGAACCTATTCAAGAATTCGGAGATGGAGGAAAAGTAGATTTAAGAAAAGGATTGGATACAGAAAGGGAGGATTTTTTAATAGTAGCCAATGCGCCTGGGGTGATTTTTAAGGATAAAATTATCATTGGAATGAGGCTTTCTGAGGGGCTGGATGCAGCACCTGGTCACATTAGAGCTTACAATGTAAAAACTGGTAAAAGGGAATGGATCTTTCATACAATTCCAAAAGAGGGAGAGTTTGGATATGATACCTGGGACTCTCAATTTATTAGTAAAATCGGCGGAGCGAATAATTGGGCTGGCATGGTGGTGGACCAAAACAAAGAAATTGTATTTGTTCCAACGGGTTCAGCCACTTACGATTTTTGGGGTGGCTATAGAAAAGGGGATAATCTTTTTGCCAATTCTTTGATAGCTCTGAATGCTAATACGGGAGAAAGAATCTGGCATTTTCAGGCAGTTCATCATGATATTTGGGACAGGGATTTTCCCGCAAACCCAAATTTGATCCGAATTCAAAAAGATGGTAAATGGATTGATGCAGTAGCTCAGATTTCCAAACAGGGGATGACATATGTTTTTGATAGGGTGACAGGAGAACCAGTATGGCCGATTGTTGAAACGGCTGTTCCTCAATCCTCTTTGCCGGGCGAAGAAACATCCGAAACTCAACCCATCCCTACTTTGCCGGAGCCATTTATGAAAATGAGTTTTCAGGAAGAAGATATTTTGAATTTAAAGCAGGAATGGGAGTTAGATATCCGAAGTCAATTGAAGAATATAAACTACGGGGACACTTGGGCTGTTCCCTCATCAGATCAGGGAATCATTTTGTTTCCTGGAATGGATGGAGGCGGTGAATGGGGAGGGGCGTCCTTTGATCCGACTACTCAAACGATGTACATCAATGCCAATCAAATTCCTTGGTTGATAGAAATGACTCCAAACGCAGAATTTGAGAATGTGGGCCAGTCTATTTATTCCACTTACTGTGGGAATTGCCACGGTCTTGAAAAAAAAGGAAATCCTCCTACAATTCCCTCATTGACCGGAATTTCAGATTTGTATTCGCCTGATTCATTGGGAGAATTACTTCAAAAAGGCAGAGGAGCCATGCCCGCATTTGATCACATTTCGGAAGAGAATAAAAAAATCTTAGTCAATTACCTTTTAGGTAAAGAAACGCAAGAAGGTGACAAAAAGGAATTGGATTCGAAAGATGGCCCCTTAAGTCCACGATACTTTATGAATGGGTATAAAAGATTGGTTACAAAGGAAGGATTATATGGATCAAATCCACCTTGGGGATTACTGACTGCCATCGATATGAATACAGGGAAAAAAAAGTGGCAGGTAACACTCGGAGAAATAGATACATTAAGTGTTCAAGGATTTGAACCTACAGGAACAGAAAATTATGGAGGTCCTGTGGCAACCGCTGGTGGTTTACTTTTTATTGCAGCCACAAAGGATGAGATGATCAGAGCATTTGATAAAGAAACAGGTGCTCTACTTTGGGAGGCAAAACTTCCTGCATCAGGACATGCAACTCCAGCAGTTTATGAAATAAATGGGAAACAGTTTTTAGTCATAGCTTGTGGAGGTGGTAAAGGAACAAAAAGTGGTGATGCCTATGTGGCTTTTGCTTTACCTGACTAAATAATTTAAGGATTGGTATTATTTTAAATGAAAGACCTGGAAGAAAAAATTCTTAGATTGATTACGATATAGTTTTTATTACATCAGTTTATAACCCAAGATAATCATGTTAAATCTCGCAGTATTACTTGAAGAAAGTACTAGAAAATACCCAAAAAAGGACGCTTTTATTTTTATGGAAAAGCATTTGAGTTTTGAGCAGATCAACGGTGCTGCAAATCAAATTGCGAATGGTCTGAATTCATTGGGAATTCAAAAAGGAGATCGAGTTGCTTTAAGTTGCCTGAATCTACCTTATTTCCCAATGGTTTATTTTGGGATTTTAAAGGCCGGTGCCATTGTTGTTCCGCTTTCTGTTTTGCTGAAACATGACGAAATCGAATATCATCTTCAAAACTCTGGAGCAAAAGCCTATTTCTGCTTTGAAGGAACCAAGGAATTGCCAATGGCAAAAGAAGGGTATGAAGGTTTTCAAAGAGTGTCAGATTGTGAGCATTTTTTTGTTATTACACCACAGATGACGGATCCTTCACCGATTAAAGAGACAAAAACTCTTGGGATGTTGATGGCAAATCAGTCACCTTTTTATAATACTGTACAGACTGGAGCAGACGATACAGCATTAATTATCTATACTTCTGGTACCACGGGAAAGCCAAAAGGAGCAGAACTCACACACTCAAACTTGGCCCTAAATGCAATGATGTCTGAGAAAATTCTGGATTTAAAAAAAGAAGATACTCAGTTAATAGTACTGCCATTGTTCCACATTTTTGCAATGACCGTATTGATGAATGCAGGTTTATATGTAGGGGCGACAAGTGTTTTATTACCTAGGTTTGAAGCCTCCCAAGTTTTAGGCCTTATGCAAAAACACAAAGTCAGTATTTTTGCGGGAGTGCCTACTATGTATTGGGGACTTTTAAATTGTGATAGCAAAGAATTTGATTTGAAGGAAATTGCCAAAAACCTAAAGAGCTGTGTTTCAGGAGGAGCTGCTTTGCCAGTAAATGTTCTGGAAAATTTTGAAGCGAAATTCAATGTTCCTATTTACGAAGGTTATGGGATGTCAGAAGGATCACCAGTAGTAACTTTTAATCAAAAAGAGTTTGGTAAAAAGCCGGGATCTGTTGGAGTACCTATCTGGGGAGTGGAAGTGAAAATTGTTGATGAAAAAGGAGAAGAACTTCCAGCTGGAGAAAAGGGAGAACTCATCTATCGAGGTCACAATGTAATGAAAGGCTATTATGACAACCC
>NZ_JAHEBC010000180.1 GCF_024642405.1 Algoriphagus sp.
CTCTAAAAGCTATTTTTCTTCCTTGTTGATATTTTTTTTCAAAAATAAGTTCTCTCGCCTCAACCAATAATTCATCCGGATCAAAGGAATCCTGAGCTTTCAAAGTACCAAAAACGGTAAACCCAATTATCAAAATAAAAACTACCTTTTTCATACCTCAGGAATTCGTTTCAGCTTCAAAGTTTTTTCTGTCTTCAGATTTCTTAAATCCAGTCCGGATCATCTGTCCCCATCCTCCTTTTCCTTTAATAAAGTCTATATGACCCTTTAGACCCCAAAAGACTACTTTTGGATGAATAATAAAAGGCTCTACCAAAACAGTAAAAATTAATTTTTTAAGATCATTTTTCTCCTTGTAATTATTAAAGGCTATTTGCTCATATAAGATACTAAATGAGGTAACTAGCAAAGAGAGTAAATACAGCATTGCATAAAGTGCTATGAAATAGAAAGCACTGAAATCACCAATGATAATTAGGATAAAAGTGTAGAGTAAGCCTAGCAATTCTATGATGGGCGCAGATTTCTCAAATACACTCCAATAGGGATAAGATAGCATTCCCATAACTCCGTATTTTGGATTAAACCTTACCGATTTATGAAGTTGTAAGGTTTCTATCGTACCCCTAATCCATCTGTTGCGCTGTCGGGATAAAACAGATTCATTTTCAGGGACTTCTGTCCAACACAATGGATCTGGAACAAAGCCTACTTTATAAGGAATTTTGTTTTCTTCCATGTACCTTCTCATCCTTACCACGAGTTCCATATCTTCCCCTACAGTCTTTGGGAAATATCCGCCTACTGCCAAAACCAGTTCCCGGTTGAAAAACCCAAATGCACCTGAAATAAGCATCAAACCATTAATTCTGGTCCATGCCATTCTACCCATTAAAAAGGCTCTGAAATATTCAATAACTTGAAATCTTCCCAAGAGACTTGTTGGTACTCTGTATTTAGTAACTGTTCCATCTTGTACGTCGCAATTATTGGCAATTCCGATAACTCCTCCTACAGCTATGACTTTCCTGTTCGTTTCCTCCATAAATGGTCGTACCATTCTGGTAAGAGATTCGTGGGAAAGAATACAATCCACATCTATACAGGCAATAATTTCCTTCGAGGCAATATTAATCCCGGAATTTAAAGCATCAGCCTTTCCACCATTTTCTTTATCAATGATGGTCAATTTGCTAAAAGATTCATTTCTGGATTTATAGATTCCTCTTACAGGCTTACAATCAATTTGGTAGTTGTAGGCATAGCTTGTTTTTTCAAGTTCAAAGGCCTCTATTAGTTTTTCTAAGGTGTCATCTTTTGATCCGTCATTAATTATAATTACTTCAAACTTTCCATAATGGAGGGACAATAAACTTTTAGCATTCTGAACAATATTTTGGCCTTCATTGAATGCAGGAGCTACAATAGAAACACCTGGTGCAATGGGTGAAGTAATGATATCCTGATAATCAGCAAACCTATTTCTCCGCAAATGATCTCTCAATTCCAATGCACTCATAATCATCGTCACAAAGTAAATCAAGATTACGGTGAAGCTTAAAATGAGGAAAAATATCCCTAAGACTTCTAGGAGAAGGTAAAAGAGAAAACTATACATGCTGGAGAAGAGGGTCTAAAAGGTGTGCATTAATTTGATTTAGCTCCTTATCATTTTTAGTGGCAACATATTGTTGATACATGGATTGATCCAGCTTTCGTAAATTATCCAGATAGATCATTTTTAATTCAAAGCCTGGATCATCATTTAATAATTCGATTAAAATATGAGCGGAAACCTGATCTCCTACTTGACCTGAAGCTTTAGCAGCTGCTACAACAAGTTTTATATTATCAGATCTTAAACACTTATTGATAAAAGTAGACTCAGTATGTACTCCTATAGTTTGGTAGGTTTTAAGGATTTCTATTTTTTCAATGTCTGCGACTTGTGGTGCTAGTTTAGCCAGCTTTTCCAGCAAATCAACTCTTCCTAACAATCCCACTAGTTTGTACCCAAATAATCTTATAGTTTGATTTTTCCCTTCAAAAAGAGTTTCTAATTGAATAGATTTTTGAATATGTAAAAATTTAATAATCCTTAAGTAATTCATCTGCTGCCATCTAGAAAGCGGAAAAGATTGCTTTTTAATCGTAGTCAGGTCCACTTTTTCGGAAAGATTTAAAAGTGTTGCAATTGATTGTGATCTAATGTAAAAATTGGAGGAATCAGTAAGTGTTTGAACCTGTGGTAAAGCTTCCACTAAATCCATCTCATTTATCTGGACTAGTCCGGTAGTAACTATGTCCCATCTTTTACTATTTAGCTTCTTTATAGATATTTCATCGAGTTTTAGTTTTTTGTAAAGAGCCTTGAGTTTGTCCTTAAAATCCCCTTTCATTTTCTTATTGAGGGAAATAATTTTATTAATCAATACATGTTTGAAATGCAACTTCTTAAAATCCTTTTCAGGAAAAAATTCAAATATTTCAGTTTCTGAAAGACTATTTATTTCTTCTTCGGTTTTTTCAAAAAGAAGGATTGATAAAGGACCTACTATTTGACTTTCAAATATCTTCTCTTTGGCTTCAACTTTAGCGGCTCTCCCTTTGATAAAAATCATATAAAGAATCATTCCTATCGCCATGATCAAGAAAAATCCTATAATGCTTGTGACTAAAATCAGTTTAAAATCTGAGAAAAAATGAAACCTATATTTCACTAAGGGCTCATAAGGAACCAAATTGGCCAGAATAACCAACACATCCCCTACTTCAGGTTTTTTTTCAGTTATAAAAATGTCCTTATTCCTCCAAAGATTATCGACATAATCTCTAGCAGCATTGTAATCAGAAGGGGAATCATAAATCAAGAAATCCGGCTCTATTATCGATTCATCTTTCAAAAGATAATTCTCGCCAGCTTGATACCAGGTTGAATATTTTTCGAATGCTTTAGAGAGATAAACTCCCTGTTCATCAATTACAAACAGTAGACTGGAGTCATTCAGCAACTCAGGGGAAGGGTTTTCTGAGGTAATTTTATACCTAAATTTAAACGAGGGGATTTCTTCCTGTAATTCTAAAAAATTATAAAATGAAGTAGAATCAGTATAGGGTAAACTATCCTGCGCAAAAGAACTATTTGTCCAGAAAACCGAAAACGAAAAGAATATTAGGGAT
This sequence comes from Algoriphagus sp., assembly GCF_024642405.1. Lineage (GTDB taxonomy): Bacteria > Bacteroidota > Bacteroidia > Cytophagales > Cyclobacteriaceae > Algoriphagus. The sequence continues at coordinate 3,181 of NZ_JAHEBC010000180.1, forward strand.
TGAATAAATCTTTTCTTCATTAAATATTATCTGAAAATACGTTTGACTCTTATGGCTAATTCATTTGGATTGAATGGTTTTGGAATAAAATCCGCCACTCCAAGATTAAATGCTTCTAAGACTATTTTTTCTTCTTCTCCCAAAGAACTCAAAACTATGATAGGAGTATCAGGTTTTGATTTCCTAGCATAGTGGATTATTTCTATTCCATTCTTAAATGGAATCATAACATCAGTAATGATTAAATCTGGTTCAAAAGTATCTATTGCTTTTGTCCCTTCATTGCCATCTTTAACTAATAAGGTTTCATATCCATCTTTTTTCAATCGGAATTGAACCAAGCTTGAAATCAATAAATCATCCTCGATAATCAGGATTTTCTTCATAATTAATTACTGAACTACCGCCTAAAGATAATAGAGGAATACTAAATTATATAGTGATTTACCAGTCGAGTAAATCTTTGAAAGACGCATTGCATTTAGATGTACTTAAATAGTATTTCAACCCCAGTACAATGCCATTAATCAAAAAAATAGATTCAAAAAATAATTCCAAAAGGATTCTGTTTAGCCTTTTATTAGCTTGCCTACCAGTCTAACCATCAATTAACATGAAAAAAACTTTACTGAAAGCAAGTGTTCTTGGTCTTTTGGTATTTGGATGGATTTCAAATAATTCTCTCTTGGCTCAAAGTGATCCAACAGGCAAGAAACCAATCACAAGTACCTATGCCATAACAAATGCAACAGTCTTCACCGAACCAGGAAAATCGGGAATGAAAGCAACCGTTCTTATCAAAGACGGAGTTATACAGGGAGTTGGCTCTAATCTCAACTTACCAATAGAAACAAAAGTAATATCTGGTGATTCACTATTCATATATCCGGGTTTTATCGACGGAGGAAGTGATGCGGGAATAACTACTCCTAAAGAACCAGAAAGGCCTAAGGATTTTGTTTCATCAAATCCACCGGATGAAATAGCTGGAATCACTCCATGGAGATCTGCTGTAGATCAATATTCTGGAGAAGACAACAAAGTCGAAGATTTTAGAAAAGCTGGTTTTACGGTAGCACAAATTCTTCCAGATGGAGGAATGATTTCTGGTAAAGCAGCTATTGTCGTATACGGTTCAGAATATTCAAATAATGTTCTGAAAACAAATACAGCTTTGGTATCGAGTTTTAGAGGTTCAAGAGGCATGTATCCTGGAACTGCCGTAGGTGTGATGGCAAAATTTAGAGATGTCTATCAAAACACCAAATTGACACAGCAAAGAGGTGAGAAATACCAAACAGTTTCTGGCGTTTCAAGACCGGAAATGACGCCTACCTATACTGCAATGATGGATGTGATCAATGGTCAGGTTCCTGTAATGTATACTGCTCCCTCTGAATTGGAAGTGAGAAGAGCAATAAGTCTTCAAAAGGAATTGGGCTTTAAATTAATCCTGACTGGTTTAGATGATTATGCAAGCGTCATAGATGTTATAAAAGCTGCCAATGTACCTGTTTTGATCAGTTTGGAAACTCCTGATGATAAAGCAATAAAAGCACAAAAAGAGGATGTGAGTGAAGATGTAAAAGCGCAATATTCCAGAGTGAAGGAAGCTTATGATAATGCCATCAAACAAGCTGGTATGCTGGAAGAAGCTGGAATTCCATTTGCTTTCACAACTGCTGGAACAAAGTCTGGTGATGTGATGAAGTCACTAAAAACTATGATTGAAAATGGATTAAGCGAGCAGGCAGCTTTAGCTGCTTTGACTACAAATGCTGCAAGTATCTTAGGGATGAGTAGAGTAGCAGGAACTATAGAAAAAGGTAAAATGGCAAATTTGGTTATTAGCACAGATTCACTTTTTGCTGAGGATAGCCAGATTAAACATGTAGTAGTAGATGGTTTTATTTTTGATTATGAAATCAAACCAAAGAAAAAAGCTACTAAAGAAGAAGATGGAGCTCCTGCTAAAGTTGATGGAGCATGGGACTATGTAACAGAGTCTCCTGCAGGAAGCTCAGGAGGAGTATTTGAAATTTCTAAGGATGGTTCAGAGTTTAAAGGTTCAATTACACTTGACGATCCAGCTGGATCAGGAAAAATCAAATCTGACTTAAAAGATATCAATGTAAATGGTAAGGCTATGTCTTTTGGATTTGAAGTCGCAGCTGGCGGAATGAATATATCGGTGACCGTTTCTGGTGAAGTTGAAGGCGAGAGTTTTGATGGTACCATGTCGGTAGATCAATTCGGTTCATTTCCTTTTACCGCAACACTTAACCCAACCTTAATCGCAAATAAGTAAAGACATGAAAAAGCTTAATTATTTTCTTGCTGCTTTGTTGGGCCTAAGTATAACTTATACTTCTGCTCAAACTCAAAAAGGCAGTGTACTTATAAAAAACGCAACTGTTATTACCGTAACTAATGGGACATTGGAAAATTCTGATGTTTTGGTTCAAGATGGTATAATCAAACAAGTTGGACAGAATATTTCTGCTCCTTCTGGTGTGGAAACAGTAGATGCAACTGGTAAATATCTAATGCCAGGTATCATTGATGCTCACTCTCATGTTGCTTTGGATGTGGTAAATGAAGCAACTGCTCCCATTGTTGCCGAGGTAAGAATGAGAGATGTTGTAAATCCATTTGAAGTTGGTATCTACCGAGCGCTTGCAGGTGGTGTCACTATTTCACATGCCATGCACGGTTCTGCCAACGTAGTTGGAGGTCAAAATGTAACTCTAAAGCATAGATGGGGTTCTGAAGATCCTGCAGATATTATGATGCAAGATGCTCCTAGAACAATCAAGTTTGCTCTTGGCGAAAACCCAACAAGAGTTCACGGAAGAGGTAGAGGAATTCAGCCTCGTACTAGAATGGGGGTTGAAGCAATATTGAGAAATGGTTTCAATGAAGCTTTGCAATACAAGAAAGCTTGGGAAGATTTTAATAATTCTTCTTCTCAAAAAGGAAGCACCATGTTAGCTCCGGTGTACGATGAAAGACTTCAGACTTTAGTGGATATACTTGATGGAAAAATCATTATTCACTGTCACTCCTATCGTGCAGATGAAATCTATATGTTGATTAATGTGGCTAGGGATTTTGGAATCAGCAAGCTTGTATTTCAGCATACTAATGAAGGTTTTAAAGTAGCCCCAGAAATTGCAGAATATACCATGGGAGCTTCTGTATTTGCAGATTGGTGGGCATATAAGTTTGAGGTGTACTACTCTACTGCTTTTAATGCTGCCATCTTACAAAAGAATGGTGCGATTACATCAATAAATTCAGATTCCGCCGAGCTTATTCGTCATTTATATCATGAGGCTGCCAAAACTCAACGTTATGGTGGTTTGACTGATGATGAAGCATTGGCAATGATTACCATGAATCCAGCTAAACAGCTTGGTATTTCTGATAAAGTGGGATCTATTGAAGTAGGAAAACAAGCTGATTTGGTGATTTTTGAAGGACATCCTTTATCAGTCTATGCTGTTCCACAAAAAACCTTCGTAGATGGAGTGAAATACTTTGATATTGAAACTGATGCAGATGATCAGCGACTTCGAGTGGGTCCTACTGAAATGGTAGAACCAATTTTTATGACTCAGGAAGATCATAGATGTATGCAAGATGTGGAGTTGAATTTCTCTGACATCTCACAAACTTTATTTAACACAAATTATTAATTCTCCGAAAATCAATAGAAGACATGAAAAGAATGACTAAAGCCTTTTTCGCCTTCCTGATAGCTCTTTTGCCAGTGATGGCAATAGCTCAAATTGACGGGGAATTCGTAAAACCTCGTACAGGAAAGTTTTTACTTCAAAATGCCACCGTGGTAACGATCACAAATGGCACTTTGAATAATGCCTCTGTTTTAATAGAAAATGGAAAAATCGCTCAGGTTGGAGCCAATATTTCTGCCGATGGAGCCGAAGTAATTGATTGTTCTGGGATGTTTATTTACCCTGGGATGATCGATAGCGGTACTCGTTTAGGACTTGTAGAGGTGAGTTCTGTTGCCGAAACGACTGACTATTCCGAAGTTGGAAATGTAACTCCAAATATGCAGGCCTTGACAGCTGTCAATCCAAACTCTGAAGAAATTCCTGTAACCCGTGTTTCAGGTGTAACTACGGCTTTGACAGTACCATCTGGAGGCTTGTTTCCTGGAACAGCAGCATTAATAAATTTGGTAGGTTATACTCCAGATCAAATGTATGCTGGTTTTAAAGCTGTCGTAATGAACTTCCCTTCTTCAGCAAGAAGAGGAAGATTTGATAGAAGATCAGATGATGATATCAAAAAGGATAATGAGAAAGCATTGAAAGAAGCCAATAGTATCTGGGAAAATGCTACCTCCTATCATAAGTTGAAAAGCGACGGTGCTGAATTGGAATACTATCCAGAAATGGAACAAATGGCAAAAGTAATTTCCGGT